>CAZZIC010000113.1:7739-14299 GCA_964653985.1 uncultured archaeon
CATTCATAATAATAATTTCAAAATTAGAAATTCTTGATTTACTTATTGATACATTTGATAAAATTATGATGCCAAAGGAAGTATATGTTGAATCTGTAGAAAGAGGAAAAAAGCTAAAGAAGATAGATGCATTTTTAATTGAAGAAAGAGTTAAAGATAAGAAAATTTTAGTACAAAATATCAAGGATGTTAAAGAAAAAAATAGACTAATGCACAATTTCAATCTCCATGAAGGTGAAGCAGGGGCTATAGTTTTATACTTTGAAAAGAAAGGAGAATTATTCGGAACAGATGATAGCAGAACAATCAAGACATGTAAAATTTTTAATATAAAATACTTTACAACACCTCTCTTTCTTGGCGAATGTTATGTAAACAACCTGATTACTCAAAGAGAATTTACTTTAAAATTAGAAAAATTAAAGCAGTTCGGATGGTATAAGGAAGAAATTATTAGTGAATTTATTAATAATATAGTAAAGGAGGATAAAAATGGGTAAAGTAATTTCAGTAAGAATAAATAAAAGTTTAGAGGAGAGAATAAATCGATATTCTAAAGAAAAAAAAGAGGAAAAATCAGAGGTTATAAGGGATCTCATAAAAAGCGGGAGTTTGTATCTAGCGATTAAAGGGTATGCTTTCGGCGAATATTCGATTGGGAAAGCAGCTTATCTTGCCAATCTTCCGTTATCCGAGTTTATGGATATCGTGATGGAGCTGGGAATTAAGTCTAAAATAAGCAAGGAAGATCTACTTGAGGGATATGAGAATTTAAAGCAATTCTTCTAAATTGAAATAAGTCGTTATTAAATAAACCACGAAGGGTAATAAAAGAAAATAGTTAAAGAAAAAAGTTAAAAAGAAAGGATAGATATTTATATCCATCCTCTTAATTTCATTGCCTTAATAACTCGTTCTAAAGAAACAATATATGCTCCCATACGATTATAAGTTTCATACCTTTTAGCTGTTTCCACTGTAGATCTATAAGCTTTAGTCATAATTCTATCTAGAGCGGCAAATACCTCCTCTTCTGACCAAAAGTAAAGATAATTGCCTTGAACCATCTCAAAATAGCTAACAGTGACTCCGCCAGCATTTGCAAGAAAATCAGGGATTACCAAGGTTCCTTTTTCATGGAGCACGGTATCTGCTTGGGGTGTGGTCGGTCCATTGGCCAATTCACATAATATTTTACAATTGATATTATCGACATTTTTTTTCGTAATTACATTTTCTAATGCCGCCGGAATTAATACATCGCATTTTAACTCCAACAAATCCTCGTTTGAAATATTTTCTGTACCTTCAGTCCCAACTACGGTTCCAGTTTCAGATTTTTGATCTGCTGCTTGATATGGATCAATTCCTTCGGCGTTGTAAGTTCCACCACTTGAATCTGAAACAGCAACAATTTTACAATTGAACTCATCATTTAAAATTTTTGCTGCATAGCTTCCAGCATTTCCATATCCTTGAATTGCGACTGATGCGCCGTTTAGATCTAACTCGATATCTTTTGCAGCCTCTCGAATGACATAAGCGCCACCTTGGCTGGTTGCAACCATTCTCCCCTCACTTCCACCAACAGGTAAAGGTTTACCCGTAATTACAGCTGGTGAATGCTTACGCATGATCAACTCATATTCATCCATCATCCATGCCATAATTTGGGGATTTGTATATACATCTGGTGCGGGAACATCGATATCGGGACCAATAAATTCAGCCAACCTTCTGATATATCCTCTCGCTAATGTTTCAAGTTCATTCCGACTCATCGATTTAGGATCGCAGATAATCCCTCCTTTTGCCCCTCCAAGTGGGATATCTACACAAGCAGTTTTCCATGTCATCCAAGCACTTAATGCTTTTACTAATGACAGACTTTCATCGGGATGCCAACGAATCCCTCCTTTCATAGGTCCACGAGCGCTATTATATTGACTTCTGAAACCTTTGAAGGTTTTTAATCTTCCGTCATCCATGCGCATAGTTATTTTGATTTCTATTACTTTCTCGGGATCCTTCAAAGCTTCATAGATTTCGGGATCGCATCCTCTTATTTCACATGCTTCTTTTAACTGTTGTTGAGATATCTTAAATGGATCTAATTCTTCAGACATAATTTATACCCTTTTTTACTAAAATGCATATTTTTTTGTGAATTATTAATAAAATTAATCAAAACTTTAATTAAAACTATTACTTTCAAACTATTTATAATTTTATTGAAGGTTTTGGGAGTTGGTTCCCACAGAGTATAGGTATCAGTTTATAAATTTAATCTACCTTATGATTATTAAATATTTATATATTTTTTTGAGTAAGGGTTAGTATTTCTTTAAAAAATAGAATAATCTTCAAACAAATGATCATATCCGAAAAAATGGTATAAAGTTAATGAAAATATAAAAATCGAAATTCGAAAACCGAATAATTCGAAATACAAAATATTTATAGCCTAGTTAATTCTAATTATATAGGTATTTATCATGGATGATAAAAATTAAGAAATTGTAGAGCAACTTGGAGCTTTAATAGAATCCATAACGATATCTACTGGCTTTTTTCAACACATAGCTCTTTCATTTGCTGAATTACGTATGCTTCTCTTTATTTTTAATTCAGAAAAATGTATAATGTCTGAGTTAGTTAATTCTTTTAATATTCCTTATAGTACTGCAACAGGGATTGTAGATCGTCTTGTAGAAAATTGTATCTTCTAAAAAAGTCAAACATCTAAAATCTTTTCCTTAATATATTCATCAATACTTTTTGCAGCCGTTCTTCCTTGTCCCATCGCGCTAATAACTGTAGCAGAACCAGTAACAATGTCTCCACCCGCAAAAACATCTTCAATATTTGTACGACCTTTTTCATCAGTTTCGATGTATCCCCATTTATTCAGCTTTAATTTGGGCATACTGTTAATCAATATCGGATTGGCTTTTGTGCCTATAGCGATGATTACCATATCGGTTTTTATATTGAAGTTAGACCCCTCTATTGGTATTGGACGAGGACGTCCAGATTTATCCGGTTCTCCAAGCTCCATACTTATTACTTCCATCTCTTTAACATTTCCTTTTTTATCTCCGATAAATCTGATGGGGTTGGTTAAAAACAAGAATTCAATTCCTTCGTCTCTTGCGTGATGATATTCTTCTTTTCTTGCAGGCATTTCAACTTCACTCCTACGGTATACTACTATGACTTTCTCAGCTCCTAAACGTAACGCAACTCTTGCAGAATCTAAAGCTACATTACCTCCTCCAATGATAGTTACAATATTACCAATATCAACGGGTGTATCATATTCGGGAAACTTATAGGCTTTCATTAAGTTTGCTCTAGTTAAAAATTCATTAGCAGTTAAGACTCCATTTAATTCAATTCCAGGATAATTAAATAAAATTGGTAAACCTGCCCCTACACCTATAAAAAATGCTTTAAATCCCTTTTTTCGAAGATCTTCGATTGCCAAAATTTTACCTATAACATGATTATATTTGATTTCCACATCCAGCATTTTAAGCGTTTCGATTTCATCCTTGACAATTTCCTTCGGGAGTCTAAATTGAGGGATACCATAAACTAAAACTCCGCCTCCTGCATGAAAGGCTTCAAATATGGTAACATCGTATCCTTGCTTTGCTAAATCTGCAGCACATGTAAGTCCTGCGGGTCCAGAACCTATTACAGCAACTTTAATATTTTTCGGCGGCTTGCAGTCAGGACATGATTTCAGCATATGATCTCTTTCCCAATCCCCCAAAAACCTTTCAAGACTTCCAATAGCAATTGGTTCACCCTTTTTTCCCAATATGCATTTATTTTCACATTGATCTTCTTGTGGACAAACCCGACCACATATACTTGGTAAAATATTATAATCTTTAATCAATTCAATAGCTTCACGGAATTTTTTTTCTTTAATGAGTTTAATAAATCCTGGAATATCGATTTGTACAGGACAACCTTCAACACAGAAAGGTTTTGCACATTGTAAACACCTATTAGCTTCCTTTAGGGCCATTCCCTCTGTGTAACCCAGTGGAACCTCCTCAAAATTTTTGATTCGTTTTTCTGGATCTTGTTCTGGCATTTTTTGGCGTTTTTTTTTACTCGACATCTATTATTCCGCTCCCTTTTCTTTTACTTTTGGATTTTCACTTTTAAACTTTTCCAAAGATCGGCATTTATGTTTATAAGTTTCCAATGCTTTCTGTTCTTGATCGGCATATCTTTTTGCCCTTTCCATCAAATTCTCAAAATTAACGATATGTCCGTCAACATCAGGACCATCTACGCAAGCAAAATAGATTTCCCCTTCTTGAGTTAGGAATCTACATCCACCACACATACCGGTCCCATCAATCATAATAGTGTTTAATGAAACCATAGTATCAACTTTGGGAAAATCCTCAATTCCCTTTGTAAGTTCGACTACACTTTTCATCATTATCAAAGGACCTATCGCAATTACCAGACTTATTTCACGACTTTTTAAAATCTCTTTTAGAGGTTCAATTACAAGTCCTTTCATACCCAAGCTTCCATCGTTGGTTGTAATAATTAATTTATCACTGATTTCGGTGAATTTATCAATCCAAAAATGAAGATCTCTATTTCGAGCACCCATTATTGTTATGACTCTATTACCTACTTCTTTCAATTCTTTTGCCTGAGGATAACAAGGAGCAATTCCTACTCCTCCACCAACAATAACTATAGGATGGTCGTATTCTTTGATATGAATTTTATTCCCTAAAGGACCAACAACATCCAGAATTGTATCACCAACCTTTTGTTGAGATAATAAGGTTGTAGTTTTTCCAACAACTTGGACCACAATGGTTATAGTTCCCTTTTCTTTATCATAATCTGCTATAGTTAATGGAATTCTTTCCCCTTTCTCATTAACTCTTATTAGTATAAAATTACCAGCATGTGCTTTCTTGGCGATTAGAGGGGTTTCTAAAACCATCTCAAATAAAGTTTCATTACTGTCGAGAAACACTTTTTTTAAAATTTTATAAGGCACTTCTGATCATCCAGATATTCAATCTTAATGAACATATAATTAAAAAAATTAATTTTACCTATGCAAATTAAAGAGTAATTACATCTAAAAAAATTATTTGTTTATGGGAAAGCCTTCCCAACACAATAAAGATTTTAGAGATTCAGAGGGGATTAAAAGAATTGTCTTATTCAATTTTAATGATGTATCTGTTTTTATATTCCATAATTATTTCCATGATGGTTTTAGGTATTTAGATATTTTTACAATTAAGTAACGCCATAACAGATACTAATGGTCTTACTTACTTAATTTGGAAATAGGATACCTAAGGATATTTTTCATATAGTTGTTGGATAAATTCATGTAACTCTTTCATGGATCTCTTCGGCCCATAGGCATAAGCACCGCAATCATCCTCTAAGTCCAAACAAGATGTAATGTATGATTTATTCATAATAGTCATCATCGATTTCGCAGTAAATAAAAATTCCATTTTCAATTTACTTAATTCTTTCGCATAATCCAATGTTGCCTCTTCTAAGCTATTATAGGGAACAATTTTCGTTGGAAAGTTAATATTCTTGAGTTCTTCTAAACCCACTTTTCTATTTGTAAATAAAATATTTTTGGCATATTTAATTCCAAAAGCCATCAAAGGCATGATAGTTCAGGAAGCTGTAAATATAGTTCCTCTAGAGATCTCTCCGCGAAAACCGTAAGATCTGATGCAACAATTAATAAAACTCCAAACCCAATTGCAACACCTTGGATTTGAGTGATTACAGGTTTCTTCAAAAATAAGATTGTTTCATTGACTTTTCTTCCCCATTTTGTAATAAGCTTTACATTTTCTGGATCTCCGGCGACTTCCTTAAGATCGTATCCCGCCGAGAAAAATCGGTCTCCTGTACTCCTAATGATTATACATTTAACTTTTTCGTCCTTATCTGCTTCAATCAGATGGCTATATATTTTCTCTAACATCTCTATATTAGCGGCGTTAGCTTTTGTAGGTCTATTGATGGTGATAATTCCAACTTTTCCATCCGTTTCATACAAAATTTCTTTCATAGGATCTTTTAACTTAAACTTAAATTTAAAACCTATCAATATCCTTTTGGGGTTTTTTTAAAAGCTTGATATTGAGAGATGATAAAGAATGAACGATCAAGATATAATACCCCTTTTTAACCCTATTTTTTTAAAATCCAATATCGCAGAAGAGACTCAAAAAGACGCTTTAGAGATATTTCAGAACATAATCGAGACACAAGAGAAGATACCAGATAAAATTTCTTTATTTGCGACTTATTTAATATATTCTATTCATAGACAAAGTAATTCTACTCCGATATCAATTCAAGACTATTGTAAGCTACTTCAAGAACAAAATCTTACAATTATTCCCAGAGCCATTTTAAGAGATATGCTAAAGTTCAATAATTTTATAAATTTCAAATAATTATTATTTTAATCTTTTAAACATTTAATTATTTATCTATGGATACAATAGTTGTAATTGACTTTGGGG
>CAZZIC010000114.1:0-14066 GCA_964653985.1 uncultured archaeon
TGAAAGGAATTTCTGTGGAGATGGTAAATGCTATTCGGAGAATTATGCTCACTGAAATTCCCGTAATGGCAATAGATGAAGTTATTATTTTGAAAAATGATTCCCCACTTTATGATGAAATCGTAGGGCTCCGTTTAGGCTTGCTTCCGTTAAAGACGGATTTAGAAGCATATAATCTTCCAGAAGAATGTGATTGCGGAGGGTTTGGATGCCCAAATTGCCAGGTTTCTTTAACTTGCGAAATTACTAATACTACAAATAATCCATTGGAGATTCGTTCTGGAGATTTGGACTCAAATGATCCTGAAATTGTTCCTGTGAATGATTATATCCCCATTGTGAAAATTGATAAGGGATCCAAATTAATCGTAGAGGCGTATGCGATATTAGGGAAAGGGCAAGATCATGCAAAATGGTCCGCGGTATCAAATGTTTTTTATCGATATCTTCCGAAAATAGAATTCGATAATAGTAAATGTAAGAATTGTTCTGATCAATGCATTGTAGATAGAATGTGCCCAGAAAACTTATACGAATACGAGCCTAATGAGACACCCGAACTTATAGATGAGTATTGGAAAAAATGTACATTATGCAAATCTTGTCAGGAAAATTGTCCCGAAGGAGCTGTGAAAGTTGATTGGGAAGATAAATCTTACATCTTCTCAATTGAAAGTGATGGCGTATTGCCATTTGATACTCTACTAGAAAAGACTTTTGAGATTTTTAATGGAAAAATTGATGAATTTGAGATGACGTTAGAGGAAATCGAAGTAGAAGGGGAAGAATAGAAGGAGTATCAAAAAATTTAAAATTTATCTAATTTTTAAATATATACAATAATACGATAAAACTATAGGTAATTTGAACAATGTCACATAAGATAACTGGACCATCAAATTATTACGAACGTAAATTAATCCGAGATCTTTGGAAAACAAGGCGTAATATTTGGAGGAAACTTTCCAAAAAATTAAGTGGTTCAAGAAAAGATAGAGTCGAAGCCAATTTAAAAAGAATAAACAGAAAAACCAAAGATAATGATGTAATTGTGGTTCCTGGTAAAATTCTCGGAGTCGGGATATTAGACCACAAAATAACGATCGCAGCATTAAATGCTTCACGATCGGCACGTGAAAAAATTGAAGCTTCTGGGAGTAAATTGATAACTATAAATGAGTTGTTAGAACAGAATCCAGAAGGAAAAAATGTGAAAATCTTTTATTAAACAAAAAGAGAGCTTTACTATGAAAGAATTTATATTATTTGACGCAACCAACAAGATCCTCGGTCGTTTTTGCAGTCAAGTTGCTAAAAAGGCGTTGTTAGGATATAATGTTATTGTTGTTAATGCTAAAGATGCCATCATTAGTGGAAATAAGGGTAATATTCATGAGAGATTTACCGATAAGTTGAATGTTAAAACTTCTACAAACCCACGTAGAGGTCCGTTTCATAATAGAAGACCAGATACCTTTATGAAGAGAGTTATTCGACAGATGCTTCCCAGAAAAAAGATTAGAGGAAAGGAAGCAGTTAAAAGAGTGCATGTCTATATGGGAGGAATTCCACAGAGATTTAAGAAAAAATATCCAAAAATTATTGATGCAGAAATCCCTTTTGCGGATAAAACTCGTTTATCATATTATAATAAATTTATCACTTTAGAAGATTTATGTCTTAGATTGGGTTGGAATAAAAAAAAAATGGAGGCTTAGAATAAATGTCGGAAAAAACAAAGTTTGTACAATCTTCGGGAAAAAGAAAAACTGCAATCGCAAGAACAGTTCTTAAATATCCAGGTAAGGGAGAAGTTAGGATTAATAACGTACCGTTAAAGATCTTCAAACCCGAGATTGGAAGGATGAGAATCCAAGAAGTGCTTCTAGTTGTAGATAATCCGAAAACTAATGAAGCTGATTTTACTATTCGAGTAGAAGGCGGAGGTATTATGTCTCAAACCGATGCAGTAAGAATGTCGATCGCACGGGCTATAAATAAATTCATTGGTACAAAGAAAGTTGATCAATTGTTCCGTGATTATGATGATTCATTATTAAGCGGGGATTCCCGAAGAACGGAACCAAAACACTTCGGTGGACCAAAAGCAAGAGCACGAAGACAGAAGTCGTTCAGATAAACATCTTATTTTTCATACTTAATTTTAATTGTTGCACCTAATTTTCTTAAATCATTTAGGAAATTGGGATATGAATCTTTTACTATTTCAATATTTTTAATAACAGAAGGAGAATCCGCATATAAGCTTGCTATTGTTAGTGCCATAGCAACTCTATGATCATTCTCATGGTCAAAGACGGCTCCTTCAAGTTGTTTACAAGGAAATATCGTCATTCCATCTTTTCTTTCTTCAATTTTTACTCCCATTTTACTTAATTCTCTTTTCATAACAGAAACCCGATCACTTTCTTTCATTCTAATATGATAAGCATTGTGTAAATCCAACTTATCCTTAACAAATGCTCCAATAACGGATAAAATTGGGAAAAGATCGGGGATATCTTCACAATTGATCGAGAGTCCTTTTAAGTTTAATTGGGAGGAATTTTTATCTATTATTATCTTATTAAGATCTCTTTCATACTTGACCTTCGCACCCATCTCATTTAATATATTTATGAATTTCTTATCCCCTTGCGGATTTCTCATATCTAAATTTTTAATGGAAACTTTTGATTTTTGATTTGATAAAACCGCCGCGGCAACTATGAACGAGGCAGAGGAGAAGTCTCCTGGGATTTTAAATGATGTTGGTCGATATCTTTGATTTAAAGGTATTTTAAATGAACCCATTTTCGTTCTATTCAATTCTTCTTGAATTTGAATTCCAAATGCTCGTAAAACATCTAAGGTTATCTTTATGTAGGGATAGGATTTAATAGGTGTTTTCAAATTTATTAAAATAAATTGTTTATCTTTACAAGTAAGAATTGGACATAAAAAAAGAAGAGCCGTCAAAAATTGAGAGCTTATATCTCCTCGAATTAGCAGATCTTGGCATAAATTTCCAATTCTTTCGGCATGTAACTGATCTGCTACAAGTTCATACTTAGCCCCAAGATTTTCTAAAGCGTTTAGGAGAGGTTTAATCGGACGTTTTCTAACAAAAAATTCTCCTTTAAATGAGAGTCCCCCATCGAATAACAAAGATAAAGCTGAAAATATTCTAATAGTTGTTCCAGAATTTAAACATTGTATGACTTCCTTAATAGAGTTAAAATACTGAGGTCTTTTTGAAATTTTATAAATCAAATTATTTTTTCTTGATACCTTAACCCCTAATTTCCTTATGACCTTAACAGTGATTTTAACATCACCAGAAACCAAGGGATTTTCAATTAAAGAGGTTCCATTTGCTAATGACGCTGCGATAAAAGCCCGATGAGAATAACTTTTTGAGGGAGGGGCGATTATCTCTCCATTCAACTCCTTATTTAACGGTTCCACTATAAGATCCATCAGATTATATATAGAAACTTTAAGATATAATGTTAACCAATATAATTATTAGAACTTATGTTCGGAGAAGATGAAGAAAAGATATGTCTGATAATAGCTTAGGAAGGATTTTTACCGTAACATCTTTTGGAGAATCACATGGTAAAGTCGTTGGAATAATTGTCGATGGAGTCCCATCTGGACTTCCACTTAATGAAGAAGAGATTAAAACCGAACTGAAAAAGCGAAAACCAGGACAATCTGAGATAACTTCAGCAAGAGAGGAAGAAGATGAACCTAAAATAATTTCTGGTGTTTTTAAAGGAAAAACTACAGGTGCTCCCATATGTATCTTAATTGAAAATAAGGATAAAGACTCAAGTGTCTATGAAAAATATAAGGATTATTTAAGACCTTCCCATGCTGATTATTCTTCTTTAAAAAGATATGGAGGTTTTGCGGATTATAGAGGCTCAGGAAGATTCTCGGGAAGGATCACTGCGGGATTAGTTATGGCTGGAAAAATAGCTAAAAAGATATTGGAAAGAAAAGAGATTTATATTTTCGCATATACCAAGAGTATTGGAAATATTGTTGACGATAATACTTATCATATTGATTCACTTGAAAAATATGTGTTTGAACGAGAAAAGAATGATGTAAGGACAATTGATACTAATAAAGCTCTTCAGATGAAAAAATTAATACTTGAGACTAAAAATCAAAAAGATTCGATTGGAGGTATAATTAAATGTGTTACAATTAATATGCCGGCAGGGATTGGAAGTCCCTTCTTTGAAACTCTTGAAGGAAATATCAGTAAAGCAATATTTTCAATTCCAAGTGTTAAGGGCATTGAATTTGGTGCTGGATTTGAAGCTGCTAGAATGAAAGGTTCAGAGCATAATGATCCTTGGAGAATTAAAGAAGGAACCATTATAACAAGTAAGAATGATTCGGGAGGTGTAATCGGTGGGATTTCAATTGGAATGCCTATTGAATTTCAAGTTGCCATAAAACCAACACCAACTATAGGAAAACCACAAAAGACAGTGAATATTAACTCTAAAGAAAATGATCAAATAAAAGTAAGCGGACGCCATGACCCTTGTATTGTTCCAAGAGCAATTGTTATCGTAGAAGCTATGACAGCAATCACCTTAGTAGATTCATTATTAATTCAAGGAAGAATACCAAGAGTATTAAAAGATTGAATAAAATTATTATTCCATTATGTTAAGAGATGTATTTAGGAAATAAGATATTATATCTCTCTTAATTAATTTTATTAGATGAGATTAAAGAAAATTTATTAGTAATACCAATTAATGTTATATAACTATCTTAAATTATATAACTTAAAACAACAGGGAATAAAAGTTAGGTGAATAAACTGTGGATGATTCTTCTAAACAATGGAACGAATTCTATCTCAAGAAAGGACGATACTTAACGGAGCTTTCAGAAAACCATTATAAAAACAAAGAATACAAAAAAGCATTAGAATTATTAAATCAAGCATATAATATGTTCAAGAAAGGCAATACGCCAGAATTGGCTGAAGTAACCAAACAAAAATTTTCAGAAATCAAAGCAAAACATTTTAAGAAAAAAGAAGAATAATTAATGTAATTTCTTTTTAATTTTCGCCCTAATATCTTCAATGTGTGGACCCGCCCAATAAACTTTTTGGCAACCGGGGTTTTGACATTGAAAAAATTTATCATAATTTTTATAAGTCTGATTTTTAATTTGATCTTTAATGCTCTCCTTTGGAATTTGCTTAAGTGTCGAATTACAAACACTACATCTTGCGTTTTCTATTTCTAGAGTAAAATTCAGATCAAGTTTTTCTATTAATTGATTCAAATAATTGTATACCCCTTCTCCCGTTAGATAAATGCTATTGGAGGCTTTTCTATGAAAGGGATAATCTCGAGTGATAATAATTCTATTATGACTTAAAGCATATTCTAATAATTTCTCATCTGGAACAGGATCCATTCCGAAATAGGGGATAAGATCATTTGCGTAAACTGAATCGTAACCAAATACTCTCAGTAAATGTGCTAACTTTCCGAGCATGGCGTCAACTAAAAATTTCATCTTTAAATAAATAATAGTAAAATCCCTATTAATATATAATATAATATAATTTGAAAAAATATTTCACATACCGAGAATTTTGTTTATTTAGTAATACTATTAATGTGATTAGAATGGTTAATACCCAAAAGTTAATGAATAAAGCGGTTGAATTCCATGGGCATTCTTGTCCTGGAGTGGCAATCGGAGTTATGGTGGCAAAATATATCCTTGAACACGGGCATGAATTTTCAATAGATGAGGAATTAGTTGCAGTGGTTGAGAATGATAACTGTAGTGTAGATGCTTTACAAAAATTATTAGGAACCACATTTGGAAAGGGTAATTTAGTGTTTAAGGATTACGGAAAAAATAATTATACATTTTACAATCGCACCAAAGAAAAGGCGGTTAAATTATCTCTTAAACCCAAAAAATCCTTTAGAAATGAGGATCTTACAAGGGAAGAACGTATAAAGAAACTTTTGAATATGAACCCAAATGAAGTTTTTAAAATAGAACAAGTGGAATTTTCACCCCCGTCTAGAGCAGAGATACATGAATCAATAAAATGTGAAAAATGTGGAGACCCAACAATGGCGACAAGAATTAAAGTGTTAAATGGGCAAAAATTATGTATTCCTTGTTTCCAGGATTTAAAAAAATAATAATAAGATCTTCTATAGTTTTTATAAATTAAAGCGAATTTTATAGATAGAAAATCTTGGAGGAAGATAATTGATTAGGAACAATCCTTTTAAATAAAATATTTATTAACTGGTAAATTACTTTATTTAATTTAAATCTATAAGTATTTAATTTAGCAGATTGATTCTACGCGAATTTACAGAGAAAGACATTGATGAGATAACCTCATTGATGAAAAACTTGTGTTCAATAAAAGGACAGCAATTTAATGAAGATCGCTGGAGAATAAGTTTACAAAATCGGATGAATCAAGACTCTAATGCTGAAGTTATTGTTGCTCTCGATGATCACAGAGAAAAAGTAATTGGGATGGCGCAGTGTTCTATTAAACAATCAGATAAAGGATATCGGTTTGGGTATATTTCAAATCTCATAGTTCGGGAAGAGGAAAGAAGATCGGGAGTAGGAGAAAAAATAATTAATTATATTATCGATCTCTTTCGGAGGAATCACATAAAAGCGCTTCGTCTTTCATTAAGTTCAGAATTAAATGAAGCTGCTAAGATTTTATTTACAAAACTTGGGTTTAAAGAAATTTTTCGCGTTTATGAAAAAATTATAAATTAAAATTTTAACTTATACCGAATTTTAGAATATATTAAAGAATTCTTTAAAATTATCAAATAATAATTTAGTTGATTACCTTATGATTGAAGAACTAGAAAAAGGAAAAACCTTATTGGCTAAAGGTCCCACCAGAGTTAACTTAATAGAGGGTAAGATTGAGATTTTTGGAAAAATAATTGAAGCTGGTTCTACGGAAGCAATTTCAAGTCTGGATAACGTGGAAGAGGAAAATGCCTTAATAATACCAGATGCTAAGAGATACCCTATTTATTCATTAGAAGATTCTCAATTAGAGATTTATACTAACAATAGAGAAGAAAATTTACAACTTATTGAAGGAAATTCCTTCCCGGATGATTGGATAAAAATTAAAGATAAAATCGTAAGTAAATTAAGTAAAGGGAAAAAGAAGCCTTTTAAAATCATGATATTAGGGTTAAGTCACGGAAAAACAACCTTGATTAAGTATTTAGCAAATAATTTTATTAGAGAAGGATATACTGGAGGTTATCTGGATTCAGATTTAGGACAACAATTGATATATGTTCCTTGTACAATAAATATTGGAAGTATTGAAAATCCGATTATTACGGGAGAGGATATTAAAGCAGAATTTACAAAATTTATCGGCTCTACTTTTCCCAAAGGAGAACTTAAATTCATTATATCCCTTCTTGCCAAAAATTTACTCGATGAATATAAAGAAAAACATGAGGATGCTGATTTTTGCTTAATTGACACAGATGGATGGATTAAAAAAGAACCTGGCGTATTATATAAGAGCTTTTTTATTAAAACGGTTAATCCTGACGTTTTATTAATTTTCGACGACGAAGAAGTAGACGAATTAGAAACAATAGAAGACAATGTAAAATCGGAGATTGATGGTAAAATCATGCATATAAAAGAGGATAATGAGTATTATTATGAAAAAAATAAAAATGAGAGAAGATTTTTGAGACAGAGTCAATTTTCAAGAGCCTTCGAAGAGTTTAGGAAAATAACCATCCCTTTAGGAGATATTACATTTGCTAAGTATTCATATGATGAAGAAGAAAATGAAATTATTGAAGAACAAATAGAGATTGAGAATCTAATTGAACTTCCTTATCATTATGTAATTATAGCTTTATTGGACGAAGATTCAAATATAATTGAGATCGGATTATTATTTTCTGTGAATGTTGAAAAAAATTATATACTAATATTTTCGGATCTAAGCTATAAAGAACAGTTAAAAATAGATAAGATTCTTTTAGGGAGTCTGAGATTGAGTACCAAAGGAAATCATCAAGGGTATCTTTATCTTTAACATTTCTCTTTTAATTGATCATTAAAAAATCGTAAACTACTCATTACGAGTATTAGCTCATCTTTTTTTAGAGTATGTCCGCCCTTTTTAAGAACCATCTTATTTTCATCTTTTAATTCCAAGATTTCACTATTTTCTTTAAAATTTTTAAATTTTATTAGTTTATCATTCATCGTATGTATGAGAAAGACTCTCTCTGAATATTTTTTCCAATTTGTAGAAGAAATCTTTTTCTTAGTCTCTTTTATGACTTGATAAGGAGATAATTTTGCATTTTCTTCATCATTTAGGAACATTTTTACCCCTTTTATACTATATGTTAGCAAGACTATTGGATTATATTTTGGAATATTTTCTCTATAATTAGATATAGCAGATATTGCGATAATCTTTTTGATCCTCTCATCGGGAAATCCTTGACATAACGCCACTATTGCCCCAATGCTAAAACCAACGGTATAAATATTATAATCTGAGAGGATTGGATCAGTCTTTAACCAATCAATAATATTATTAAAATCATTGAGTTTAGCAAGGAAATCACTTCTATCACCAAGCATTTTAGATTCACCCGTTCCGCGTGAATCATAAATCAAAACAGTATAACCTTGAAGTGCTAATGAATATGAAAAAAACTGTAGATCTTCTTTAACATCCGAGAAGCCTGGATTAATAATTATAATTGAATTGAGTCTTTGGCTTCGTTCATTGGGAGATTTATTGATTAGGTTTCCAATTAAAAAACCATCATTCACGGGAATTTTAATTTTCTCTATTTTTAACCCCTCAGTGTTAATTTCATCCCATCTTTCAAACCATAAATCTCTGAAAGAAAAATAAATTTCAAAAGGGGTAATGATTATTAAAAATGTTGTAGCAGAAAGAATGAAACTTATAATAATTGTGTTATGAAAGAGTATATTATTTACATAATAAATGAAACTACTCACAATTAACGCGATAGTAAATAAACTGATTCTCTTCTGATTCTTGCTGAACATATTTGTTTTTTATATTGAAATCTATATAAGTTTATAGCTTTAAATGAATCAAATGTAAAAAGATTAAAGTCCAATTTTCCAAAAAGTAATGGCTCTTAATTGGAGAAGAAAGCCAATTTTTATTTATTTGGTTTGGGACATCCAAAATCTTTTGCGACTTTGCAACCAGGCTTACTCGAAAGGCCAGGACATGGATCACATTTAACTTTACGGAGCATCTTTTCTACCTCATCAACTTCAGGGCCATACTCTTCATCTTCATCCTCATCTGCGAGCATCTCATCATCTATCTCATTTAAATCTATTTCAATTTCCTCGTCTAGGTCGTCATCCTCATTAAAAAGGTCTATTTCCTCCTCCTCAGGAATTTCATCCATTTCTTCTGTCTGCTTTTTCTTTTTTTTTGCCATATTCATATTCAACTCTCAAAAAATTAATTCTCAATTTTTGGGAATTAAAATCTTTTTTAGAATTTAAAATTTATAATTTTTCTATTATCTGAAAATTGGGTTGTGGAATTGTTTTAAACTAAATAACAATATCGATTCTTATATTATTTTTCTCTATTGGAAGATACCGTGTTCTAATTTTTTAATGGCAGATATTAATCTTTCATTTTCTCTTAATTCATTAAAATGTTTATTAATTGAGATTAGAAGGTCTACCATATCTTTCTCTTTAAAAGTTTTCATTGATACTGATTCAAAACGCTTAATATTGTATTTATAGCTGAAATCGGGAAGAAAATTATTTTTTTGTATAATTTCTTTTATGATCCCGAATTTTTCTGATATTATTCCATCCATTTCTCTTAAATAGAAATAATTAACAAGAGCATTCGTTAGTCTAATGGAAAATTTAAAATTAAGAGGGAGAATATCCTTAAACTTTGACTTCAAATATGTGGTATTAGAAATTGAGCCATTTACAAGATCATATTCAAATTGGGAAAGAAATTGAGATAGTTTTCCAAGTCGAGAAAGTGGAAAAGGGAGTTTCTCAATCATAGGGAGCCTTTTTATGAAACTTCCATTGAATCTTAAATATCCCCCAGACATATGAAGTGTTCCGAATAAACTTTTAAAAATATCATTGATTAATTGAGAGTTTAAAATAGCTAGTAATGCAAAATATTGATCAGTGGAAAATGAGGGTATTCGTATAAAATAAAGTCCTGTAAGATTAGAAAAAAGTCCAGGATCATAAACACAAGTTAGATCTTTGGCGATTTCTCGATAAATAATCTTTTCTTGACTTAATTCTTCGCATATCTTTTGAAATTTTTCATCAAAATGAATATAGGCTATATTAAATTTTTGACGGGCCAGACGTATCGGTTTTTCAAACTTAATATGATATTTTCCTACATTTCCCGTTCCTAATAACAAAAGATCATTTTTAGAATGCCTTTGTTGGTTAATTTTGTTAATATTTTTTGCATAGTTGAGAAATCCAAAAGGTCTATAGATAATTTTAATATTTTTAAAAACTGAGGATAGTGGTTTAATATTAGCATAAATATCTCCGATTGATTTGATTTTTTCTGTTATAGGAATAACAAATGAAGGGAGTTTTTTAAGAAGGGATTGTTTAATCTTAATTGGTTTTAAATTTTCCTCTAAAAAAGGATATTCATTAAATTTTAAAAGAGAGAATTTATTTTCCTTTTTTTTCCGGTTGTTTAGGGTAATAATAATGGGATAAATGGCTTTTCCTGAAAAAACAGGACAAGAAGATAAATTTATTAATTCTTCAAAATCTGTTTCGTAATGAATAAGTTTTCTTAATTTAATACCATAGTCAGCGGCTAAGAATTTATTAGGCATTAAAAAGCTTAAATAGCCTCCTTCAATCTTTAAAAGTTCTAAGGATCGTTCAATAAACAAAATAGATAGATCGAATAATCTATAGGCAGTATCGAAAGACTTATACAATGCTTTTTTATATTCTGGATCTCCTATTTTTTTGTTCTCAATATAGGGAGGATTACCAATAATTAGATCAAAATTATTTTCTTTTTTAAAAGAGAGGAGATAATCGCAATGAAATATATTAAAGCCTTCGTAGTCTTGTTTAATGAGCTTCTCTACATCACTAATAGAGTTGATCTTATTTCTTTTTTCTGCACTTCTTAATTCATTTTGAAAGCGTGGATTAATCCAGTTTAGGAGTCTTAATTTAGTTAGCAAGTATGCTTTTTTTTCAACTTCAACCCCAAATATATGTTCTTTTACAATATTTCTCTTAATATCCGAGCTTTTTCGATGTGGGTAAAGAGTTTTATAAATTTTGAACATTTCATTACATGCCGAAATGAGAAATCTCCCCGTTCCACATGCCGGATCCATGATTTTAAATGAGTTTAATCTATTCTTTACTTTTTTTTCAAGATTAGGATGATTTTCTAAATTTTTGGAAGGAGAATTTTCTTTTTTTAGTATAATTCCATCTCGCATTAAATCTTCCAAAAAGAAGTTAATCGCTCTTTTTACCATAAAGTCCGTGATATAAAAAGGAGTATACACACTTCCAGATAATTTAGAAGCATCCTCATCATATAACCTTTCCTTTTCAAATTTCTCTATAAGGGAAGAGATCTTAAATGATTCCTTTTTCTCTTTCTGTTTCATGTCTTATTGATCCTCATTTAAAATAAAAAAGATTAATAATTGTCAGCATTATTGTTAATATTAATTAGATTAAGTTTCAAATATAAAATTTCAGATATTATGGAAAAATTTGATGGTTTAAGGATTAAAAAATTTAAGGCTAAATTTAAAAAATGATTTTAATATCTACGAATTTAAGAAGCGATTATGATTGAAGATAATTTATTAAATGAACTAATTAACCAACCGGGAAGGATATCGAATTTAGATATTAATAGAGTTTCTGAAATTTTTCAAATGTCTAAAGAGATTTTTAAGGATGAACCTCTTTTATTAGATATGTCTACTGATAATCCTGATGAGGAGATCATGGTAATCGGTGATATTCATGGGAATTTAGGCTCATTAAAAGAACTTATTAATTACATAGAGCAAAATGATCCAAAATATGTTCTATTCCTTGGAGACATCGTTGATAGGGGATCTAAACAGTTGGAATGTTTGATTATTGTTTTATCTCTGAAACTTTTAAAACCCAGAAAATATTTTATTCTGAGAGGGAATCACGAAACTGAAGCAATGAATCGAAGTTATGGATTTTATACGGAATTTAATCAGAAATACCGAGATCGTAGTACATACGATGATTTGTTGGAGTTATATAATCTTCTTCCGGTTTGCGCCATAATTAATGATGCTGTTCTTTGTTTACATGGGGGAATACCTCAAGATTATGAAATACTCAACAAAATAAAAAACCTAAAAACTCAAGATTTAACAGAGGAACGAACTGAACCTATTGAAGAAGGAATTTATCAGATAATGTGGAACGATCCAAAGGAGGGATTAGGACATTTTAAAGAAAGTTTTCGAGGGCCAGGAATCAAATTTTTTGGAGAAAAGGCTTTCGATGAATTTATGGAACAGAATGATTTAAAATACCTTATTAGAGCTCATGAATGTTTTCCGGAAGGATATAGATGGTTTTTTGATGCAAGACTCTTGACGATATTTTCCTCCGAAAATTATAGAGGTTCACATTCCCCAAATCCTGCCACATTTGCCGTAGTCCAAGACGATCAAGTAAAGAGCAAAATATTAGAATAAAAAAGCCTAACTGACAGGGTCAGCCATCCCATGATAAGCGTTTTTAAAAATTTATGCAATTGCAAAAAAAGTTGAAAAAATTATATACCCCTTCGTGTTATTATTTTCATTTTATATTTATTCATTCAACATTTAGATTATTTTCTTTTTACTTTTCACCTTTCGAATCAAATATGTAATGAACTTAGGAGCTGACTTCTTGACAAATTAATTTATCAAATTGACTAAAAATTTTGTTGTCAAATCTTTTTTATTATAACCATTCGATTATCTACTTAGAAGAATAAAATACCTTAAAAAAAATAAAAAAAGAGGTAGATCTTAAAATGCAAATATATGAAAACTTAATGGTAGAAAATGAAAAAAATTCTAAGAAGGAAAGCTATAAAGGGCTTCATGCTGAAGAATTCAGAGCTAATCAAGAATTTTTAAATGATTTAGGAAATGAGTATCTTAATGTTGAGGTTAGCAGAAAATTCGACCAACTAAATGAATATATAAATGCCTATGATTCTTTAGAGGATAAAGAATCTTTCAACGGTCAATATTTAAATTCTTTGATCGAACAGTTAAAAATTGAGCTTTCAGAATAAGGATTTATTATTTTTTCTTTCTCTTTTTTAAAATAACACTATTTATACTATTTATAAGCCACCCTTCAGCGAAAAATTAAAACTCCCCTTAATTTTGCTTAGCTTTACGAATCATCTGAAATTAATTCGGGAAATTTTTGAAGAATTTCAGGGTGTTCTTTAATCTCTTCTTGCCATCTATCCGTTTTATCCATATCTTCTGAAAGATTTTGGGATTCAATTGTTTTCTCTGTAGGGACATAGATAAAAGCCTCAATTTCCTCTCCATTTTTTAACTCCCCTTTAATTTTTACCCTTTTATATAACCCAGCATGAACCCCTTCATAATAGTCTAACTGTTTTAACTCCTCTTCATTAACTTCGAATTTAAGTGCCCAAAATGAGGAGGATTTGGAAGGTAACACATATGGAAACCAATTTCCTTTAGGAAAGATTCTCTTGTACCCTTTAACCTTACATACTTCTACGTTCCGTTTGTCCTTCCAGAGATTGCGAGTAATAAAGGTTCCATATCCGATAACAGATATATCTGACATAGATAAGAATTAGTTATTTTATTTAATTTGAGAAAATATATTTGAACGATTTTAATCTATTGGATTCTAGTTTGGGAGAGGAGATAAAA
>CAZZIC010000115.1:0-14039 GCA_964653985.1 uncultured archaeon
ACATTATTTACATATTGACTAATGCGAACCGAAAATTTTTGGTAGAAATAAATTGGTCCATGTATTGAGCTATAGATAAATTCTGAGTAATCAGTTTCAATATCTCGCGTATAATTGAGTGCTTTAATATTCTCAAAACTCATGTCGGCATGAGTAATATTCCACCCAGGAATATATATATCTGGTTGATTGCTTAATGAAGGCTCCTTTCCATTAATATAACAATTAGAATGACTGGTTTGGATTTTGTTAAAAATCTTCCCTTCTCTATTTTCAATTGTGCTTGTTGATAAATATTCAGTATCGCTTGCGGAATTTTCAATTTGTTTATCTACCTTATTAATGCCGTTCGAATCCTCTTTTTGGTTATTTGATGCTAACTCTGTATTGAATTCATTTTGCAATCCGAAACTAAGCATTGGAAATAAAAAGCCAATCAAAAAAAGGAGCGCGAATAATTTCTTATTTTTTTGTAAATTATAGTTCATAGTAAAGAATCATTATTCCCTAAGTAATTAATTAAATGATTATTTTAATTAACATATCAAGATTCATTTTTAAACTTAGTTATTCTAACAGAATAGAACACTTCAAAAGAACGCTCTAGATACCCTATGGAACTATATATTCCGAGTTCTGAATATAGAGAAATAGCTAAAAAATATATTGAAACCCAATAAAAGTCTGACTTGGGTTTTATTTAGTATAGCTAAAAATCATATTGTTCCTATCTTTGGGTCCTATCAGAATCTTAGAGAGGTTTATACCAGTATTCTAATCGAAAAGTGAAAGAAATTAAACTAAAATCTTTAACCCATTTCCTTCTCTAAACCTTAATCTTGGAGGTATTTTTATAATATTATTTCTTATAACCTTTAAGACTTCTAAATTTTTAAGAGCGCTTAAAGATCCTGGAAGTGTCTGCAAATCATTAAAGCTTAGATCAATTTCTCTCAACAAATCCAAAGACCCAATAGTATTAGGAATGGATAAAAGATTATTTCCTATTAAATCTAAATATTCAAGCCTCTTTAGCTGACCTATGGATTCCGGGACTGTTTCAAGATAATTCCAAGGTAAATTCAGTACTCTTAAATGACTGAGATAACATATCTCTTCTGGAAAAGATTCCAGACCAACTTTAAATAAACCCAATCCAGTTATTCGGTTGTTTGAAATTTTATATCCCACAGAATTGTAGCGGATACAGCCGATTAATGAAATTTCAAGCTTTAATCTTTTTTCAAGAGCCTTTATGACTTCCCGATCATTTTGATTTAAATCATGCCTCATCTTTTCTATTCTCCGTTCTTTTCGATACGTATCGTAGCAAAGGCAGCAATAATATTCGATATTTATATTATTCCATAATATAATTAATCTTTTAGTTGGGATTGACCGATTTCTTAGGAAAAATTCTCCAAATTTAATTTCCCTTCCACATTTAAAACAAGTTCTATCCCTAAGATCGTCTATAATAGGAAAATTTTGGTTCATAATTATTCAAAGGAGTATTAAATAGAATTTAGAATGTCAGAATAATAAAGTTAATTTTTATGTTTTAAAACCAGACGATAATTGGGCTTTTCAAAAAAATTACACACGTAATATTTATAAAATAGTTTATTCTTTATTTCGAAATTCTCTGAAATGATTGACAACTCTTTGTAATATATAATAATAATTATTTTGGGCAATAGTTGAACTTTCTTCAATCCATTCGAAAATCGGGGATTATTATGTTATTCGATCAAATTGTTGAGTAATTTGATCGATCTTATAAAAATAGATACATAAAGTAAATATTTATATATATGAAAGGATAAATTGGTAATTGATTAATAATAATTAGTGAAAAAAAATGGATCAACAACAAAAACGAATTTTAGCCATCGTTTTGATTATCGTAATTGGAATAGGTACGGGCGTTACGGTGTTTCTAGTAGTCGGATCTGGCGGATATGAAACACCTGGTGTGTCCGGTGTTGATGATGATCGCATGATAAAGATAGGATTATTGGGTGGGCTTACTGAAATACAAGGAGAAGGAAATTATCGCGGAGCTTGGCTCGCAGCGCATGAAATCAATTCCGGAGGAGGTGTTCAAGTTAATGGAGAGACATACTATATAGGTCTCGCAAAGCAAGATACGGATGAATCAAATCCTCAAGTCGATGTAAGTAAAGGTGTTGCTGCAGCAGAAAAATTACTTGAAGTTGATGGAGCAGAATACATTGTCGGAGGGTTTAGAACAGAATCTCTAAAAGCATACCTCGAAGTTGTTATGGACGCGAAAAAACTCTTTATTGGAACTGGCGCATCTACCGATTCTTTCTGTCAAAACGTGTTAGATAATTACGATCGATATAAGTATTGGTTTAGAATAATGCCAATCAATTCCACCGCACTAGGAGGCGAAGTTTTTACATTTCTGGGTTATATGGATGCAGTTCTTGAAATGATGACAGGTAAAACCATTAACAAAGCGGCAATTATAAGAGAAGACTTGGATTGGACACTACCCATGGACGCCGCACTCAATGCCTTATTAGAACCTGCTTTAGGTATAGAAGTGACGACTGACATAGCGTATCCCATTACAGCAACAGCTACCGATTTTACGACGTATTGGAATCAAATTGATGATTCTGGAGCACAAATTGTTATCCCAATCGTGTCTGCGCAGGGAGGGATTCATATGATGAAGCAATATAGTGCAATTCAACCGGGATGTGTTGTTATTGGCATTGATGTGCAATCTCAGTTGGATTCTTATTGGGATGATACTGCTGGTGGATGTGAATTTGAAACTATTATGCAACCTCTAGTTAGAACAAATAAGACGGGCATTTCAATAGACTTTTGGGATGCATTTCAAGATAAATGGGGTGATGCTCCACTTTATACAGCTTCTGGTGCCTATGATGCTGTGAATTTAATAGCTTGGGCAATAGAAGAATCTCAATCCTTTGATCAAGATACTTTAGTAGCTAAATTAGAGGAAATTAACGCTCAAAATCCTTTAACCAGTTTTAGTGCTATGGCAAATAAATTAGCCTTTACTAGCTCGCATGATTTACTTGAGGGCTGGCCCTATGGAGTAACCTTATTTGGTCAATGGCAAGATGGAGAGAAAATCTGTGTTCCAACTAGCGGATATATATATCCAGATTCAATTGCCACGGGTACTTATAAGCTCCCAGATTGGGAAGGATGGGAAATCAATAGTTAAAATCATCGAATAAAGAAAACTAAAATTTTAAAATATTTTTTTTTATATTTATAACGCATATTCCACACGAATTAAATAAATATTCAAAATAAACATTTATATATTTAAAAGTAGTAAAATAGAATTATGAATAACGAATGAAATTAAAAGAATTCTTTCTTTTAATTTATCATTTGAATAATTTATTAACTAAGAATGGTTTAAACTAAAAAAATGAAGGGGATTAGAAATGGTTGAAAATTTTTTGTTAGAAGTTTTGTTTTTTGGAACATTGGAAGCATCTGTGTATATGTTGCTGGCGATGGGTTTTTCTTTGGTTTATGGAGTAGGAGGGATACTTAATTTATCTCACGGAGCCTTTTATCTGTTAGCGGGTTATATCCTTTTTTGGGGATATGTCTCATTAGGAGTATCAGTGATGATGATCATTACTGTGATTATCATAACCACGGTTGGAGGGGTGTCGTATATATTAATGATTGAACCCCTTCAAAAAACAGAATTAGGAGTAGTACTCGCTACTTTTGCGTTGGGGTTCTTTTTCGAACAATTTATAAAGGTTGCTGGTGATGCTTTACCTCATACAGTACCGGTGCTAATACCCGGAAGTATTAAATTTGGGGGCTTAACAATAACTGCCCAATCAATGCTTACGATCTTTGGTTCAATAGTTGTTGTTATAATTACTATGATTTTTATTAATAAATCTAAGATTGGAAAATCAATTCGTGCAGTATCTCAAGATAGGGAAGCTGCCATGTTGATGGGAATAAATGCCGATAGAATTCTTATGTATACAATGATGATTTCGGCTTTCCTTGCTGGTATTGCCGCGGTTCTTTATGTACCTGCTTCTTCTATTGCCCCTCATTTGGGATGGGATGTTTTAACAAATTCTTTTGCTATAGTGATTTTAGGAGGTTTAGGGAGCATTCCCGGAAGCATCTTGGGAGCTTTCATCCTTGGGTATACTCGTAATTTTGCAAATTATTACATTAGTCCCTCATTTTCAGCTTTAATACCGATAGTAGTGATTGTTTTAGTACTTGTACTAAGACCAAGAGGAATATTAGGGAAAAAGGAATTAAGGGGTAAGTAAATTGAATGAGGAGAGTGAAAAATAGTGTATAAAAGAGTAGGGAAAAAATCAAGAAGTTTATTTTCAGATAAATTAAATGCGTTAAAAAATTGGTTATTAACATTTAAAGGAGGATTAACTATTTTTTGTTTAACACTTCTATTCATAATCCCTATTTTTACTCAAAATGCGTATTATTTGGGTATTTTTATTTCTGCCATGATCTTCGCAATTTTTGCCGCCAGTTGGGATCTCCTCGCAGGTTATGCGGGTCAAGTTAGTTTTGGGCATGCGGTATTTTTTGGTATTTCTGGATACATGACATCATTTTTTTTAAGGTTCTTACAATTTCCTTGGTGGATTTCCCTTTTTATTGGTTCAATTATTGCAGTATTATTTGGGTTACTTATTGGAATTCCCTCCTTACGAGTGAAAGGGCCTTATTTAGCTCTTGTAACTATGGTTTCTGGACTCATTTTATTCAGTTTATTCATGATGGGTGAATTATCGGAGATATTGGGAGGGACAGAAGGAATTTCTCAAATTCGACCTGTCTCTGAAAATGCGGTTGTTTCCTTCTATATAATTTTAATTTTTATGGTTTTAAGTCTCGTAGTTATGGTAATAATCAGTAAATCCAATTTAGGGACGATCTTTAAGGCGATTAGAGATGACGAAACAGGTGCCGAAGCCTCAGGTATAAATATTACAAAATATAAAATTAGTGCATTTGTCTTGAGTGCTTTTTTTGCAGGTATAGCAGGAGCTTTTTTTGCGATGCACAATAGAGGCGTTAACCCCGCAGTATTCCAACCCTTGTATTCCTTCTATGCTATCGTAATGAGTTCACTAGGGGGTATAGCCACCATAGTTGGGGGCGCAGTAGGAGCGTTTATATTTATATTTTTAACTGAATTATTGAGAGACTTTATGGATGTATCGGTACTAATCCTTTCCTTAATTTTAATAGGAATTATTAGATTTGCCGAACACGGAATTTTAAGACCAGCGATAGAACGTCTTAAAGAATTATATGATATATTATTAGGAAGATAAAATGGTGAACAAAAATGGGAATTATATTAGAAGCTAAAAATTTAACAAAAAAATTTGGTGGTCTAACTGCCGTTAATGATTTTAGTTTTGAAATTAAACGCGGTGAATTTATAGGGTTAATTGGTCCAAATGGAGCAGGAAAAACAACATTGTTTAATTTAATATCCGGTTTTGAGAAAATTAGCTCAGGAACAATTAGATTTGACGGACTTGACATAACGAATATGAAACCCTATAAAATAGTAAATTTGGGGATAGCCCGCACATTTCAATTGGTAAGATCATTTAAATTTCTCACGTTATTAGACAATGTCTCTGTCTCATGTCTTTCTCCTCGAGGGAGGGATGTTTCCGAAGAGATAGGGATTGATAGGTATGCAAGTTCCATATTAGCAGAAGTAGGATTAATCGATAAAGCTAGAATCCCTCCCGTTATTTTACCTCATGGGGACTTACGGCGACTGCAAATTGCGAAAGCTTTAGGAACAAATCCAAAAATGCTCTTGTTAGATGAACCCTTTAGTGGTCTTTCCCATGAAGAACAAAAGGGAATAGAAAAATTAATCAAAAATTTGAATGATGACGGAGTTACTATTTTCATTACTGGACATGTCTTACGGGAGTTAATGAATTTAGTTCCTCGAGTTTTAGCCATGCATCAAGGAAAACTTATTGATGATGGTCCACCCGAGGAGGTTGCAAATAATAAAATAGTATTAGAAGCATATTTAGGAAAAGGTGAACCGTTTGCTTGAAATCAAAAGAATATACCATTATTATGAAAAAGCGAAAGCTTTAGAAGAGGTTAATTTATCAATCGAAGATGGCTCCTTACATGCCGTAATTGGTCCAAATGGTGCGGGAAAATCAACCTTATTGAGGGTTATTTCGAAGTTAGAAGAACCAGACCGTGGAAAAATTATGTTTAACGGGGAAAGAATTGATGAGTTAGAACCTTATGAAATCGTTGAGAGAGGAATTATTCATTGTCCCGAACGAAGACGACTATTTTATGATATGACGGTTATGGAAAATTTGGAGATGGGGGGCTATCTTATAAAGGATAAACAAGAAATTAATTCTAATTTAGAATTCGTGTTTGAAGTATTCCCGCGATTAGAAGAGAGAATCAAGCAGCGTTCTGGAACATTAAGTGGTGGTGAACAGCAAATGTTAGCTATTGGAAGATCTATTATGGGGAGTCCTAAATTACTGTTATTAGATGAACCTTCTTTAGGATTAGCGCCAAAAATTAAAAGGGGAATATTTAACGCGATTGAAAGAATTAAGGATGAAGGAACAACTATACTTTTAGTCGAGCAAGACGCTGTGTTAGCTATGGAAATAGCGGATTATATTCACGTGTTAGAAGAAGGGAAGATCGAGATGAGAGGGACGAAAGAAGAGTTGTTTAAAGAACCAAGAATTAAAAAAGTATATTTGGGAATATAAAGAGGTGAGAAGATGTCAGCTTCATTAGAAAAATTATTAAGAGATGCAAGAACGGACTTGGTCATTTCAAGGGTTGAGAAGGATCCAAAAGTAATCTCCAAAATCATTAACCACCTTGATAATGAGATCAGGTCCATAAGGTTTAATGCGATATATGTTTTGGGTGAATTGGGAAAACAATCTAAGCAAAGCGTCTCAAAATTGATGATGTGTTTAGAAGACGATGATTGGAGCATATGTAGGGAAGCAGCAAGATCTCTAGGGAAGATAGGAGATGTAAATGATGAAGCAATCCCCAATTTGGCTCAAATGCTTTTTAATGACGAACCTCTGATCAGAAAAGAAGCAGCGATTGCTTTGGGTAAGATCGGAAGCTCGACCTCTGATTCTGTTTCAAATTTAAATAAAGCTCTTAAGGATGATGATATAGAGGTACGAATAGAAGCTGCGAAAGCATTAGGGAATATTGGACCACATGCTCATGGAGCCATCCCCCATTTAACTAATGCATTGAAAGATGTTAATTGGGTGGTAAGAAAAGCCGCAGCAGAAGCAATTAGTCAAATAGGTAAGGGATCTACAAAAGCCATTCCAGATTTAATAGAAACCCTCCAAGATGATGATTGGAGAGTAAGATTTCGAGCAATTAGTACCTTGGCAGATATCGGAAAAGAAGCAATTCCTAAATTATTAAAAGTCGCAAATCATGAAAAACCAATCGTAAGGAAGGGTGTTGCAGAAACTTTAGGAGAATTAAAAGTCCCCGATCCTAAGGTGACAAGCCAACTAGCCGAATTGTTACACGATAAAGAAGAAGCTGTGAGGGGAAAAGCTGTTGATGCTTTAAGAAGCATAGGAAGAGAAGCTATTCCTATGTTGTTAAATGAAATTGATGAGATGAGTACTGAAATGCAATGCTTGATTTTATCTGCAATTGGAGGTATTGGAAAAGACGCTAAGGGAGCCATTTCAAAAATAACTGAACTGCTCAATCACAAAAAGAAAAAAGTAAGGGTAGAAGCAGCAAGAACCTTGGGTAAAATCGGTAAAGATTCAGAGACTGCCATAAATGCCTTGAAAAAAGCCTTAGAAGATTCAAAGAGTATAGTCAGGAGAGAATCTTGTTTAGCTTTAGGTAATTTGCAAGGATCAGCTTCAAGTGCCATTCCATCATTAATAGATGTGTTAAATGATAAAGATCCCGACGTCCGATGGAGAGCTAGTGAGGCTTTGGGAAAGATTGGAATAAAAAAGCCGGAAATAACCCGTTCCTTAGAGGGACTTATTCATGATCAATGTGATTATGTCTGTGAATCAGCGATAAATGCTCTTGACCGTCTTTCAGAGTAAACCTAATTCGATTGTTATTAATTATCATAAAGAAATATAAATTCTAATATATGTAAAATTAAAAAACAAACAAAAAGAGGGAATAATAGAAAATGAATGAAAATCCTTATGCCGACAAACCATGGCAAAAACATTATGACGAGGGTGTTCCTACCCATATCGATTATCCGGAACAGAATGTATATAAATTTTTAGATGCTGCTGCTGATGATTTTGGGAGAAGAACGGCAATATGGTTTATGAAAAACAAGATATCCTATAAGAATTTTAAGGATATCGCAGAAAGGCTTGCTACCGCATTAGTTGATATGGGATTAAAGAGAGGACAAGTCGTGGCAATTATGATACCAAACTTCCCCCAGTTTTTATTAAGTTTTTATGGAATTTTAAAAGCGGGAGGGATTGTCACAGCAGTTAGTGTATTAAAAACGGAACATGAATTAGCCTATCAGTTAAACGACTGCGGCGCAGAAATTATTATTGCCTGGGATAACCAATTAGATAAAATAAATAAAATTAAAGACAGGACTCGTTTAAGGCACATCATTATTACAAATGTTTTTGATTACACGCCTAATGCTCCAACCAACCCCCCAGAAATCGTTGGAACACAGCAGTTCTTGAATATAATAAACAATACAAAACCCAATCCTCCAAAATTTGAAATTGATCCTAAGGAAGATATAGCAGTCCTTCAATATACTGGAGGGACTACGGGTTTACCAAAAGGAGCGATGCTTAGCCATTATAACTTAGTTTCTAATGCAATAGCAACTAGAAATTGGATGGGGCCTGAAATAAAAAGGGGAAAAGATACCGGTCTGACAAATCTTCCTTTATTTCATATTTATGGGATGACTGTATGTATGAATGTAATGATCGCCAATGCATCCACCATCGCATTAAATCCAGATCCTAGAGACCATAAATCCCTATTTGAAATAATCAAGTCAACTCAACCTGCCTTTTTCCCAGGGGTACCCACCATGTACATTCGTTTATTAGAACGTGATGATTTGGAAGATTATGCAAAAGACTTGGAGTCAATCCGAATATGTAATACTGGAGCAGCCCCCATGCCACCTGAGGTGCTAAAAGAATTCGAAGAACGCACTGGTGGAAAAATTATCGAGGGTTATGGATTAACTGAATGTTCTCCTGTTACACACACCAATCCCGTACAAGGAGTAAGAAAAGTAGGTTCCGTAGGATTAGCCGTTCCAGATACGGAAGTCAAGTTGGTTGATATTGAAGATTATACAAAAATTGTTCCTATGGGAGAAAGGGGTGAAATTATGATTAAAGGACCCCAAGTTATGAAAGGATATTGGAATAAACCAGAGGAAACTGCAAATCAACTTAAAGAAGGGGGATGGCTTTTAACCGGAGATATTGGGAAATTAGATGAAGATGGCTATCTTTTTATTGTAGATAGAAAGAAGGATATGATCAATGTATCTGGATTTAAGGTTTATCCAAGAGAGCTTGAAGACGTTTTATTTGAACATGAAGCAGTTGAAAATACAGCAATTATAGGGCTTCCGAATCCAAAAATTCCTGGGAGTGAAAAGGTGAAGGCTTATATTGTTTTAAAAGATGGGTATCGTGAATCAGAGGAACTAAAAAATGAAATCAAGGACTTTTGTAGTAAGAATTTAGCTCCCTATAAAGTACCAAAATTCGTTGAGTTTAGAAAAGAACTTCCAGAAACATTAGTAGGTAAAGTACAGAGGAAAGAACTAAGGGATAGAGAAGCTAAAAAAAGGGGAGAAGAAGTATAAAAAATAGTTTTTTATCTTTATCTTATTATTTTTATTAACAGATTAATATTAGTTGTTTAGAATCTAATTTTAAATACTCTATGGATAATTATATTTATCCCATATTATTCTTTTTTCATTCATAACATTATAAAATAAGATTTGATTCATTTTATTCATCAGGATGGATAAAAATGAACATTTGTTAACTAAAGAAAAGATGAGAATTGAATTATGTGGTTAATCTTTTTAGTATGGATCTTTGTGATCTTTTTCTCGACTGCGTTTATAAGTGAATATATTAGAATAAAGAACCGAGAAGACGTTGCAATTGCATTTTACGTGCTATTCATAACTATGTCGCAGATTTTAGCAGCAAAAATCGGAGATTTTAGTATTGGGGAGTTAACTATTACGGCTCCCGTAGCTGTTTTAATTTTTCCATTTACATTTCAGATTACGGATATAGTAAATGAATTTTTTGGAAGAAAAGAAACCCATCGTATGATTTTTATCGCATTTATTTCCCAGATCTTTATGACAATCTTTATCTGGTTCAGTATAGAATTACAAAGCGCTCCCTTTTGGGGTTTAGACTGGGGAAGTACACCCGAAGAAGCACAACAATTTTGGAATAACTTTTTTGGATCGACAATTAGGATTACGGCTGCCTCTTGGATATCATTTCTAATAACGGAAAATCTTGATGCGTTAATTTATTCTAAAGTAAGAAAGTTAACGAAAGGGAAGAATCTATGGATACGTAATACCGTTAGTGATGTCCCAATGCTAGCCATCGATAGTTTAATCTTTGTGACTATTGCATTTTACGGTGTTTTTGATATCTGGCCGGTAATTATTGGACAGATCTTGACTAAATGGTTTTTTGGAGTAATTGACACGCCCTTTATGTATTTATCTCGCGGAATTGTCGATGGGAAGGTTAAACTTTTCGGAGATTTATTTGAGACAAGCATTGAGAAATAATTTTTCTAACTTTTTTTACAATTGTGTAAATTCTCAAAAAAGTGTATCATTGGATGGCTAACGTAGTTAGATAGGGATTTTTTTAATTTTTTCATTTTTTTATTATTCTTTCAGGCATTTCAATATGTTTTTTTATTTTTTTAGAAAATTTTTAATGGAGTCCTAAAATACTTTCATCAATAAAGAATATTCAAAGTAATTATAATGAAAGAAGAAAGCAGTAATAGGGGGTTTTTCAAATTCAATGGAGTAATTCTCCTGTTGTTTATCGTTCTTGTAAGTTTGTTAGCTTGGATTACATACGGAACAGTAGAAGGGGTGTTTGGAATAGTTTCTTATCTCATTATTGGATGGATAGCACTATTTCCTTGGATCATCCCATTCATAGGGATCCCCTTAGGAATTATTAATATTATAGGGATTGTTAATTTTGGAATCTACAACATCAGCTTGACCCTATCTCATCTAACCAGTAGTTGGATGTCCCTAACTTGGTTCTTAATTATTTCAATAATAGGAATACTTATTGACATAATCTTAAGTCTATTTATAATAGTAAAGGTTAATGATGCAATAAAAAGTAAAAAGGGAGTCAATGAGAATATTGCTTTAATTAATTGTACAGTGATCGATGGAAATTTAGAGAGTACACCAATCAAGGATGCTGTCATCCTTGTTAGAAATGTCCAAGAAAAAGAAGGTAAAGATGATAATGAAGGAGGAGTTATCCTTGATGTGGGGACAAGAGAAACTATTGAAATTCCAGCAGATTTTACACAGATTGATTTAGAAGGCAGATACGTCCTCCCAGGTCTCATTAACGCACACTGTCATTTGACAAATAGCGGGAAACCAACCAAAATAATGAAGTTAAGTGATAAATGGATGAATCGCCTAATCAAATTTCTTGGAACCCCCATGGGGAGAGTAATCTTATTTAATATGATGAAGAATAACGCTTTAAACGCTCTCAATGCGGGAGTGACAACCCTTCGAACAATGACGGATCCTCTCTATATTGATTTAAAATTAAGAGATAAAATAAATCAAGGAGAAATTCTTGGACCAAGACTGTTATGTGCTGGAAAAGGGATATGTATTACAGGCGGACATGGATTTTTTGCATCTCATATCGCGGATTCCAAGGTAGAAGTAAGGAAAGGTGTTAGGGAAAACTTAAGAAATGAAGTGGATCTCATTAAAATTCTCTCCACGGGAGGGGTTATGGATGCTAGAAAGATTGGAGAGGCGGGAAGGCCTCAAATGACTCTCGAAGAAATCGAAACTGCTTGTTTTGAAGCACATAGAGGTAATTTATTAGTTGCAACTCATTGTGAATCAACAAAAGGGCTTGAAGAGGCACTCAAAGGAGGAGTTGATACAATTGAGCATGGAGCAGATATTACGGAGAACCTAATTCCGCTTTTTAAGGATAACCCAATAGCTTTACGAGGGTATACAGCTTTAATTCCAACCATTTCAGCAGGTATGGGTATGGCAACACTTTCTGCTGAAATAACTAAGATAACAGAAGTTAAACGAGAAAATGCTAAACTTATAGAAAAGGGAATGATCAAAGGTTTACAAATTGCTTACGAGAACGGTATTAAATTTGGAGTGGGTACAGATGCATCTGTTCCTTATTCTACGCACTATGATGTCTGGAAAGAATTGAAATATTTCATGAAATATACAGATATGACTGCTCAAGAAGCAATTTATCGGGCAACGAAGAATAATGCAGAAATCTTAGGAATTAATAATACCACAGGCTCCATTGAATCTGGAAAATTTGCTGATTTAATTGTTGTTGAAGAAAATCCACTTGAAAATATTGAAACATTGAAGAACGTCTCAATGGTTATGATAAAAGGAAAACTACTGAAAGATCCTCAAGTTAGGAGAATCCAAGATCTAGAAGAGATAAAACCAATAGAATTGGAATAATAACTTTATATTCCTATTTCTTATTTATTTTAATATAGGAGATTATATTGTTTCCTCTATAAGCTTTTTGGCATTTCCACTTAATATATCATTTTTAAAAGAGTCTGATATAGGAATTTTCTTCACTTCTGAGATTATGTGTTTCCAATGAACCAAGGGATGATCTGAGGCAAAAAGAACCTTGTGCTGAATGTCATATTTCTCATAAGCATCCCAAGGAAAATGGTTATATAACTCCGGATGGGATGATATATCCACATAGACGTTTTCATGGCGTAATACTACTGAATACGTATCCCAGAACCAAGGAGTTCCCATATGGCCGATTATGATGTTTAAATCTGGATGTCTCATCGCTACCTCATCAATAAGCATCGGGTGGCCGTATTTTGCAATAGAACCTTTTGTTGAAATTTGATGCCCTCCATGAGTCCATAAAGGAACATTCATATCTTCCATTTTTCCCCATAACTGATCATATTTAGGATCAGAGATATCAAACTTTTGAACAGGCGGAACCAATTTAATCCCTGAAAGTTCCAAGGAATTAATAGCATAATCTAGCTCATCCATAGGATTATCTCCGGGTACATCAATACTTCCAAATCCGATCAATCGTTCTGGAAATTTTTCCACAAGGTCTGCAACATCATCGTTGGTAACCAGTGTAATCCCATAGGCCGTAGAGATGTTGAATGAAACGATGACCGCTTTTTCAATTGTTAATTTATCCATTAACCGGATGTAATCTTCAATAGAGGTTTTTTCTGCTAAATTTTTGAGCATCAAAAGCATATACTTGCTTTTTTGTGTCCCTTTTCCCCACATCGTTTCCGCTACTTTGTTTAAATCGGGCCATGTGGCTTCTTTACAAAATGGATGTATATGAAAATCGATTATCATAATAATTTAACTGAAAACTAATATCATAAATTTTACTCAAAATTAGAAAAATCAAAAAAGAATGAAAAATTGAAAGAAAAAATTCATTTTAAGGATTTAAACTTGTTCGATCTCTCTGTTATAACATATATTATTCCAATTCCACTGGAAATTAACAAGAGAATTATTTTTGGGTCATAACTCGGAATTGCTTTATCAATAATTTCTCTCTGTAATATAGTTATCTCAACAATGCCGTTTACGGAGTTATTATAAGGATCTAAAGCACTCACAT
>CAZZIC010000116.1:0-13931 GCA_964653985.1 uncultured archaeon
ATATTTTTACTTGAATTAAATAATAAATAAATTAGTATTAGAACAGGGAAGTTTGATTATACTTATGGGCAAAAAGAAACCTCAAAGATTTGGAAACAGCCATTTAAACCTTAATGATGCCGAAATAGAGAATAAGGCAAAGAAAATTCTCTCCAAAATGAGTCTAAAGCAAAAAGCTTATCAGATGTCTGGAGATAAGTCGATTTTATTAGGAATCATTCCTATGATGATACATTATAATAAAAATCCAATTCCTGCGGGAAAGGATGAGAATCTTGGAATCCCCGGAGTAATGTTTGCAGATGGTCCAAGAGGTGTGGTTTTAAATAATTCAACTTGTTTTCCCGTTTCTATGGCAAGAGGAGCAACCTGGGACCCAGCATTAGAGGAAAAGGTTGGCAATATAATTGGTATTGAATCGAGAGCTCAAGGAGCGAACTTTTTTGGAGGAGTTTGCATTAATTTATTGCGACATCCTGCTTGGGGAAGAGCACAAGAGACATACGGTGAGGATCCTCATCTTCTTGGAATAATGGGGCGTGCCTTAGTAAAGGGAACTCAAAAACACGTGATGGCTTGTGCGAAACATTATGCTTGTAACAGTATGGAAAATGCCAGATTTAAGATTAATGTATTTATTGATGAAAGGAGTTTGAGAGAAATCTATTTACCACATTTCAAAGCTTGCATCGACGAGGGAGTCGCTTCCATTATGAATGCTTATAATAAAGTCAACGGAAAGTATTGTGGTCACAATGAGCATTTATTAAGAGATATTTTAAAGGATGAGTGGGGATTTAAAGGTTTTGTAATAACAGACTTCATTTTTGGAATTCGAGATGGAAAGAAGGCAGTTAAAGCAGGGGTTGATATAGAGATGCCATTTAAGTGGAGGATGAAACCTAAAAAAATAGTAAAATGGGTCAAAAAAGGTGGAATCTCTGAAGAATTAATAGATGATGCGGTTCTAAGAATATTAAGACAGAAATTACGTTTTGAAACTAGAATTAATTCAGAACAATATAATAGAGATATGGTTAGTTCTGAAGAACACATATCTGTAGCTTTGGAAGTGGCAAGAAAGAGTCTGGTATTACTAAAGAATAAAAATGATATCTTACCAATAGAAAAAAGCAGTACTAAGATGATCGCAGTTATTGGAGAGTTAGCAAACAGAGGAAATATAGGAGATTTAGGCAGTAGCCGGGTGTATCCATCTTATATCAAGACACCTCTCGAAGGAATTAAAAATTTGGTTGGAGATGAAGTGGAAATCTTATATCAGGATGGATCTAACAGGAAAGAAACGGTAGACTTAGTTAAGAAAGTTGATTATGTGATCATAGTCGTTGGATATACTGAAAAAGAAGAAGGAGAATATGTTTTCACCAAAGGGGGTGATAGGGATTCTCTAAGATTGAAAAAGGAGGATGAGGAGTTAATTTCATTGCTAGCTTCAAATAATAAAAATTGCATCGTAGTTATGGAGGGGGGGAGTTCCATCATTACAGAAAAATGGAGGAGCGAGGTCTCTGCTATCATAATGGCGTGGTATCCAGGCATGGAAGGAGGGTCGGCTCTAGCGGAAATATTATTAGGAAAGATCAACCCTTCTGGGAAATTGCCTTGTACTTTTCCGAAATCACAGTCCCAATTGCCATTTTTTGATAAAAGCGCAAAATTTATTGAATATGATTTGTATCCGGGATATAGGTTTTTAGATAAGCACGATTACACCCCAGCATATTATTTCGGACATGGATTAAGTTACACTGAATTCGAATATTCGGATTTAAAATTAAATAAGAAAACTTTACAGAAAGGGGAGGAATTAACAGTTAACATCAATATTACAAACAAGGGCAATAGAGATGGGGAAGAAATAGTTCAAATGTATACAGGTTATAATAATTCCTCTGTTGAGCGTTCGAAAAAGGAATTAAAAGGATTTAAAAGAGTTTATTTGAAAGCAGGAGAAACTAAAAGAGTATTACTAAAATTGGACAGCTCTGAACTGGCTTATTATGATACGGAGGATAAAGATTGGAAGATAGAGTTAATTGAATATATTGTTTTGGTAGGACCCTCCTCCAATCCAAAAGATTTGCTTACAAGTTCATTCAAGATCATATAGGAGGGAGCATAAGAACTCCTATAAATTTTATTGTAAAGTTTTAAATTTTAAGCCATTATTTCCTTCTAAATGAGAACCTCTTAATTAACGAAAATTACTGAGACAATGAACAAAAAAAATCTAAAATTAGATCCAAATAAAGCATACGAAAGGGCCTTATATCATGGATGTGGGTATTCATATGAGGATTTACAGAAACCCAGAATAGCGATTGCCAATTCTTGGAGTGAGATTAATCCAGGACATATCCATTTACGGAATTTAGCGGAGATAGTAAAAAAGACTATTAAGGAAAAAGGAGGAACCCCCATGGAATTTAATACGATTGGTTCATGCGATGGAATTGTAAACTCGGGTAATTTTGCAAAATATATTTTACCCTCCAGAGAAATCATTGCCAATTCAGTTGAATGTACTCTGAGGGCATATAATTTTGATGGCGTAGTAATGGTTTGTTCCTGCGATAAGATAATTCCCGGAATGTTAATGGCTGCAGCAAGATGTGACATTCCCACTTTATTTATTACTGGAGGGGTGATGAAAGAAAAAATCTTTCAAGAAGAACCTCTAAAAGGACAGAGATTTGTAACAAGTGATGTTAAAGAAGCGATTGGTAAATTAAAGGCAAATAAAATTACTTTGGAGCAATTCCAGTTAATTGAGTCTGAAACATGTTGCTCTCCGGGAGCATGTAACATGATGGGAACAGCAAACACTATGGCAGGAATTGTAGAAGTCTTGGGACTTTCATTACCGGGTTGTGCGACAATGAATGCTATTAGCGATCAAAAAGATCTCCTCTGCATAGAATCTGGAAGAAGAATCTTGGAATTAATTAAACAACAAATTACTGCCTTGGATCTTATTACTGAAAAAAGTATTATGAATGGTATTAAGGTGGCCTTGTCTTTTGGAGGATCGAGTAATATGATTCTTCATATGCTAGCATTAGCAAGGGAGATTGGTCTAGTACTTGATCATTTTTCTTTCGATAAACTTAGTAAGGAAATCCCTTTACTCACTAAATTAAAACCAGCATCCAAATATACTGTATCAGATTTTCATAATGCCGGAGGTATTAGAGTTCTGATGAAAAAATTATCTCATCATCTAAATTTATCCACTAGGACCATATTAGGTAAAACACTAGGCGAATTCTTGGAAAATGTGGACGTATTTGAGAATGAAATTATCCGTAGTACTGAAAATCCAATTGAAAATGAGGGAGGTATTGCTGTTCTCTCGGGCAATTTGGCCCCTCAAGGAGCAATAATTAAGCAAAGTGCGGTAAATAAAGATATGAGATATCATAAAGGACCTGCAAAAGTTTTTAATAGCGAAGAAGAAGTGCGTGAAGCATTATTAAAAAATAAAGTTAATAAAGGAGATGTGCTAATAATACGATATGAGGGACCGAAAGGTGGTCCTGGGATGCGGGAACTTTCTATTCCTGCCGCAATGTTGGTGGGTATGGGATTAGGAAATTCAGTAGCAATGATCACAGATGGAAGATATTCCGGGGCAACTCGTGGTCCTTGCATAGGACATGTATGTCCGGAGGCGTTCGAGGGAGGGGCGATCGCTTTAGTTCAAAACGGAGATCTTATTGAAATTAATATAGATGATAGAAAATTGGATATTTTGGTTTCTGACAATGAAATGGAGGAAAGAGCCAAAGCATGGAAAAAACCTAAACATAAGATAATAAAGGGATATCTGAATTTTTATCGAAAAGTAGTAAGTTCCGCAAAGGATGGAGCTTATATTGTTTGAGGATATAAAATGACAATAAAAGCAGAAAGAATTGAAAGAAATTTAAGAGATTTTTCTTTTCCAAGACTCTCTGGCACAAAACATGAGAAAAGAGCGTTTAACTTAGCTAAGAAAAAGATTCAGGAATTAAATTTAACTCCAAAGGTCCAAGAATTTGTTTTTTCTACATTCTATTCCAGAATCTATCCAAAAATTGCTTTTCCACTAGTTTTTTGGATTATACTGAGCATCTATCTAAATTTTGATCCCCTCTTTTTAATCATCAATATATCTGTTGTTTCAGTTTTTTACTTACCTTTCTTTCTTATAACTCGAAATCCAGAAAATATTAGAATCGGAAAGAACTTGAAGTCCCAAAATTTGTATGTAAGATTAGACTCAGATAAAGCAAAGATTAATAAAAACAACAAAATAAGTGATATGCTCTTTATTGCTCATTATGATTCAAAAGGGCAAAGATTTGTCGCGAGAGTTCGATTTCTTAGCATTTTGTTATGGACTCTTTCATTGATTGCCCTTGGAATTATATTAGTACTAAGGAATGTAATTTTTTACAGATTATTTCCGGTTTTTAGTTTCATAGGTATTTTTCCCTTGGGGATTAATTTCTTAACAACAGTAATATTAGTGAGTAATACAACTAATAATAAATCAAAGGGAGTTGTTGATAACGCTTCAGGAGTCGCTTGTGTCCTAGAATTACTTACTCATTTTTCAAATAAGAACATTCCAAATCAATCTCGTTTTTGGTTTGCTCTACTTGGAGCAGAAGAGGTTGGTACGATGGGTGTACGTCATTTCTATGAGATCGTAAAAAATCTTGATAAAGAAAAAACAGTCTTACATAATTTTGAATCGCTCGGAAAAAAAATGGGAATTTTCATTAGTAAAAACAATCTTGAAAACATCCCTACTTTCTATAATCTTTTCGAGAAAAAAGCAAAGGAGTATAAATTTAGGACGTGGGTAAGTAGTCTTACAAGAGTAGTTCACACAGATGGTATCTATTTATTACGTAAAGGATTTAATTTATATGAGCACGGTTCTACCGAAGCTGGTAAGTTTATGCATTCAAAACATGATAAAATAGAAAATGTGGAAATTCCGCAATTGCGAAAATTATGTGAATTTATTGTAGAACTTCTCGAAGAATATAATAAATGATATAATAATTTATGGGTGTAACTAATATTATGGTCAACAAGTCACGGATCAAAAATAATTTAGAGGAATATTCTTTTCCAAGATTATCTGGAACAGGAGGAGAATCAAAGGCATTTAATCTAACCAAAAAGCGAATTGAATCTCTTGATTTGCATCCTCATATACAGAAATTTACTTTTTCTAAGTTTTATCCAAGATATTATCCTCGGATTATCTCTATAACAACTTTCTTGCTTTTATTAATATTTTACCTCAATTTACCCCCCCTAGTTTTCATTCTAAGCTTAATAATCACTTTTTCTATTATCATTCCTACCATTCTGATTACAAGAAAACCCAAAAAGATACCTTTCGGAAAAAAATATAAGTCTCAAAATATATATGTGAAATTTAATAATTCCAATGAAGATAGAAATACGACAAAGAGAAATCAGAGCTCTCAAAAGGGATATAATTTCTTATTTTTTTCACATATAGATTCGAAAGGGCAAATTTTCTCAATTCGATTTCGAATTATTAGCTATTTATTATGGATCTCTTCTTCAATTATTACCACTTTCTTTATTCTTCTGAAAGTACTTATCTTCCAAGGGAGTTTGGTTTTTCACATTATCATTTTGCTTTCTTTATTACTCACTTTAATTGGTATTGCAATGATTAATATCAATTTTACAAATAATAATTCGAACGGGGCTATAGATAATGCAACGGGTATTGCAATAAATTTAGAACTTCTACATTATTTTTCCAAAAGAGAAAATAGACCACGAAATATTAATATTTATATAGTTTTTACAGGCTGTGAAGAACAAGGGACCGCAGGAATTCAGTATTTTTATGAGATTATCAAGGATCTAGATAGAGAAAAAACAAGGATTATTAATTTTGATTCGGTAGCTCAAAATATAGACATTTGGGATCTCACAAAGATTTCTTTAAATCACCATGCTTTCTCGGAGTTATTAAATAATGAAGAAAAATTTGAAGTTACAATTCATACCCAAGATTCAAAGATTTATTTTACTCGAAGTGACTTCCTATATCTCTTTAGAGAAGGAGGTTTCACAGGATTTACTTGTGGAGATAAAAGTATGTATGAATATATCCATTCAAAACGAGATACTATAGATAAGGTTGATGTTGAAGTCTTATCTAATTTAACAGAAACGATCATTAAGTTTGTCCGTGAATTTGATGAAAAAATTTAAGAACTACATGTTTTATAAGGTAAAAATCCAAATATTATATAAGGAAATTCTCACAGAAGTTAGTGTTAAGGATCATTCAATTTACTCCAGATGAATTAGGGTTAGTTCTCACTCCATCAAAGACAGCGGAATTTATGGTTTCAGAGATTCTAAAATCTTTTAAGAAAAAAGATAAGATTTTAGATCCTTGTACCGGTCCTGGAATTTTTATCAAGAAACTTATAGACTTTGGGGTAAATTCTAATAATTTATTTGCTTATGATTTAGATCCCACTTATCAAAAGAATTTTGATAAGTTAGGAATCCACTTCGAAATAAAAGATTCACTCTTATCTATTAATTCAAATTCATATGGTAAATTTGATTATGTTATAGCTAACCCTCCCTACCTAAATAAATCAAGTAAATATGTGAGTCAGAATAAAACAAGGTTAAAAGAGTTATATGGAAACATTAATGCTCATGAAACATACTCCATGTTTATTGTAAACAGTATTTGGAGATTGAAAGAAGGGGGAAAATTGATCTTCATAACAAGTGATTCCTTCCTTACATTGAAATCCCACCGAAAGTTAAGAAACTTTATTCTTAATCATTGTAAAATAAATCTCATACTCCTGCCTCCCAAAAAGTTATTTAATTCTCAAGAAGTAGCAATTAAGACAGTCATTTTTAAATTAACTAAGTGTACTGGAAAAGAAAAATCGAAAGAACGTGAAGAAAATGAAATTGAAATAATTCCAAGATTACACCATGAATCCGAATACGAAAATCCTCCAAAAAAGAGGAAATTAAAACAAAAAAAGTATAACCTTCTTCCTTTTGAGATATTTTATATCGATGTTGAAGATGAGATTATTGATTTATTTGAAGGAACTCCAAAGTTAAGTAAATATATCAATGGTAGCATTGGTATGCATACTCATAATAACCGAAAATATATTGCAGCAATCGAAGGAACGAAATTAGCGAGACTATTTAATAAAAGAAATAAAAGGATCAAAGATGAAACAAAAAGATATAAAATAATTACTAAGGAGGAGTTTAAGTCTCCAAGATGGAAACCATATTTAAAGAGAGGAGGTGGAGATAAATATTATAGACCGATTATGGAAGCGTTGGATTGGAGGGAATCATCAATAGAAATATATGATATTCCTAAAAATGCTCCTTTCGAAGAGGAAGGAATTGTAATAAGTGGAGTAAGTACTCATTTGGCTGCCAGATATATGCCTCCAGGATGTTATTGGGATTCAAATAAAGCAATGGGATTTATTATAAAAGATCCTGCTTTCAGTATTCATTATGTTTTGGGGCTACTCAATAGTTCTCTTTATAATTATCTTGCGAAAGGAGTAATTAACAATACAAATTCTATTCAATTAACAGCAATTAATTCCTTACCTTTGATTGAACCTAATAAGGAAGTTAAAGAAAGTATTGAGAAGTTAGTAAAAAAAATAATTGAAGAAAAATCTCAAAATATAGTTTACGACTACTCAGAAGAACAAAAAGAAATTGATAAGATCATTTTCAATTTCCATTCAAGAGAGTTTAAACTCCCCATCGTATTAAAAAAAAAATTAGATAGAAAATTTAGCATTTATTGAACTGGAAACTATCGTTTACATTCCAGTCTTCATTGTGCCAATTTTGACCCAATGGGGAATTAGATTTGCCTTAGCGTTATTACCGCTAATTTGTACCATATTGGGATTACTAATATTTTAGAACTTTTATGATCTTACCACGGAAAATGTAAAAAAAACAAAAGGAGATTAGATGAGTTAAATATCTAATCCTTAATTCTATTCTATTGATTATTTGAATCTATAACTCTAATTCTTTTAATTTTTCTTTGATAAATTTTGTCTTTTCTGGTTTTAAATCATATACTAGGATGAAAACTATGAGTCCAATCAATGTGAGAATCATAGGAATTAAAGCAGTATGAACTCTTATTCCAAACTTCGCGAATTCTGTTTGAAATTCTGAGTTAGGATTAAAACCTGTTAATTCATGGACAAGAGCAAAGAATAAACCTTGAGCTATCAAGGAAAATTTGTTGAAAAACGTATAGACTCCCATAAATGAGCCCTCAAGATGTTTTTTGGATTTCAGTGTTGCTTCATCAATAGTATCCGCCATGACAGGGTTTCTTCCAATCCTTAGTGCTCCTCCACCAATTCCTAATAAAAAAGCACATAAAACGAATCCTAATAGAGTTTGAGCAAACATAAAGGGAAGTAAAAATATAGTGTTCAGAAAAACCCCAATAATTAACATATTTCGGTTGTTATCAATTTTATTGGACAAAATTAACCATGGCCATAGGGATAAAAGAGCTCCAAGAATAAATCCTGCTAATATAAATATCGATACATCAGCTTCTGCTTCCAAGACATATCTCGTTAAATATTGTATTGAAGCTGTAAGACTTACTCCTATTATCGCATCCAAGAAGAAGATTAATATTACCACGAGAAAATTTTTGCTTTTTAGCACCATCTTTAACGTTTCTATAAAAGAAATTCCGTGCTCTTCTTTCTGTTCTGAAGTATATCGGTTTTTAAGACTATCAGACTCTTTATGTCCAGGAATAATAGTTATGAATAAAATCAAATTAATAAGCACAAATATCCAAGCCATATTTGTATAGGATTGTCTATCACCATATTCAATCAATAAGGGAGGGATCATAAAACCAACTGAAGTTCCAATAAGGGAAAGTGCCATCCTAATTCCTCCCACTTTCCTTCTGTCTTTCTCGAGACGAAATTTGTCTGGATAGAGTGCGAAATGATTTAAAGAGAGAACAGTATAGAAAAATTCATAGCTACAGGTTGAAATTAAAATCCATGAAACATATATCAATGCTCCATCTACAGGATCAACATTAGGAGGGGAAAAAACTGCGGCTAAGGATAATATTAATGGTACTCCAGCGATAATGATAAACGGAAATCGTTTGCCATACTTTGACCACCATTTTTTCGGTTGATCTGTAAAATATCCAACCAAGGGATCATTCACAGAGTTCCAGATCGCATAAATAACGTATCCTAGCGCGACCAACCATATATTTAATCCAACTTCCACCTCCCAAAAAATGAAATAGAATACCCCAAATATTCCATTGAATAACTCGAATAAAAAATCACCCATACCAAATGAGATCATCGAAAGATTCGATTCTTTTTGTATATAATCTTTTTCTATATCCTCGTTTTTCATAATATTTATTCAACTGATACTTTTTTAAAGCTTTAGTTGAATTGAAATAATATTTGAAAATTAGAGTGTGTTCCAAATAGAAGAAAGATGCTTATTGATAAAATAGAAAATAAAAAGTAAGGTCTTTAATGATATTATAATTTTTCTCCTTGTATCTCCCTCTCATATTTTGCCCTTCTTTCTTCAAGGTATTCTGGAATTGGAACATCCCACCAGCCAACTGCAGGAGATCCAGTGTAGGGATATTCTCTATTAACCATTATCTCTATTACTACGGGTTTATCTTGTTGAGTTGCTTTCTCTAGGGCAGGTATAATCTCATCTTTTTTGGAAATTTTATCCGCATAACAGCCAAATCCCTCGGCTATCTTCGCAAAATCTGGAGAGTACATATTTCCTTTATTATCTTCAAATGCTGTACCATAACCTCTATCCTCCCCATAAGCAGCTTGTTGTAGATCTTTGATTGCGATCCACCCCGCATTATTAAGCACAATAAAGAATATATTTTGCAACCCTAATTGGACCGCCATCGATAATTCGGATATTGTCATCATAAAGTCTCCGTCACCTACAAGACCGACTACTTGTCGTTCGGGTTGATTTAAATCTTTAACTCCTAGTTTCGCCCCAATGGCAGCAGGCACTGTATACCCCATCGTAGAAAAACCTCCTGCGGTAATACATGTATTCGGTTCATAAAATTCTAATTCTTGAATCATTTGTGCTTGAACATTTCCGGAACTAGTAACAACCACAGCATCCCTATCAAAGAATTTTCTTACTTCCTGCAGGACTGTGGAGATCATCACCGGAACTTTCGTATCATCACGATGTTCTTCCAAGAAATCAAACCATTTTTCTCTTTGCTTCTGAATTTCTTTAAAATATTCAGTTTCTTGATAATTCTTTTCGTAATCTTGTTTATTTAACTCATTGATTATTTGAGTTAATATGGATTTTGCATCTCCGACTATTCCCACTGAAACAGGATAATTCTTCCCAATTTCATGTGGATCTAAATCAACATGAATTAGTTCTGTAGGGGGGATTGAAAAACTTATACCTTCTTTATAGGAACTGGCAGTTTCATCTGCAAATCTACATCCCACTGCTATTAAAACATCTGCTTTTGTTGTCATATTTAATCCAATAACAGTCCCTTTTGAGCCCGTAGACCAGCAAAATAGAGGATGATCGTTAGGAAAAGCATCTTTAGCCATCATTGTAACAACTACCGCAGCCCCAACCTTTTCCGCTAAAGTTTTAACTTCTTCATATGCTTTTGAAGCAATCACACCACCGCCCAACAATAATACTGGCCTCTTAGCGTCTTTAAGCAATGCTACTGCTTCTTTAATATTCTCGGGATCCCCCAATAATCTTCCATAAGAGCGTCGTTTTTGTGGTTCGGGGATGTGTGTCTCAACTGCTTTTGCTTGCACATCCATAGGGAGATCTAAATGAACCGGTCCCTTCCTCCCAGTCATCATTACATTAAAGGCTCTTTGCATGATTGTAGGTAATTGATTTGTATCACTTACTTCCCAAGTCCGTTTCGTAATAGGCTCAAGTATTCTAGGCATATCCGAATCTTTGCTTCGTTCAATTTCTTGCAAGACTCCCTTCCCTCGCATGTGAGTATGTGTATCTCCCGTCAGAATCAAAACTGGGAAGGAATCAACATACGCATCTGCTACTCCTATTGCTGTGTTTATTGCCCCAGGTCCTATGGAAGTAAAAACTGCCAGTGGTTGTTCAGTGATTCTATAATATCCCACAGCAAGATGAACACCCGCCATTTCTTGTTTTGGTTGTATTAATTGAATTTTATCTCTATATTTATAAAAACTATCAACCAGAGATAAATTTCCATGACCGGGGATACCAACGACATAGGGGACCTTTTCTTCTATAAGATATTTAGTGATTATCTCGCTTCCTGTATATTTAGGCATTTTAGATCTGAATAAGTATTATTACATATGTTATAGATCCTTTTGATTTTAATTCTATTGATTTAAATTTAAATTCATATAGTAAGATCCTACTAATCTAACTTAAATTGATCAAATTGGATAAGAGAATAACAACTTATAGAGGAAGGTTTATGCTTCAATAAAATATATTACATATTTATTTTACATTAAAAGCATCCAATCAGTTTTTTTATACGCTATAAAAATAAAATTTATAGCATTTTGAAAGTTTCTTCTAGTAAGTAAAAAACTACTTATTAACAAATTTAAAAGATGAGTTCTAGAGTGGTTTCATTCTCGGGTAAAGGTGGGGTCGGTAAATCTACATTATTGATTTTGTTATTGAAATACTTAAAAGAGACTGAAAAATATAAGGATATTCTAATTATTGATGCTGATCCAGATGCTAATGTCGGAGATTTGATCGGAAAAGAGGTTTCTTTTGGGGAGACTGTTGGAGGTAAAATGAATGAGTTAAAAAAGAAGATTCAGCGTAGAGAGTTTCCACCTAATATGCCAAAAACGTCTTTAATCGAATCTGAGATTTTTAGCTCATTAATTGAGATGGACGATTTTGACATACTTGAAATGGGCAGAGCAGAAGGAGAAGGATGCTACTGTTCGGTGAATAATGTAATAAAAAATGTGATTGATATTTTATCCAAAAATTATGATATGACCTTGGTTGATTCTCCTGCGGGTTTGGAACATTTTGCCCGTAAAATGGGCAGGAATGTAGAGGATCTCTTTATAGTTACCGATGCGAGCAAGATGGGGATTCATACAATCAAAAGAATCATAGAAATCACAAAAGAAGTAGAATTGGAATTTAAGAATATATATATTATTGGAAATAGATTTTCCGAGGATCTCAAGGATATATTAATCAGAGAGGTCAATAAATTTAATGATAAACGTGTAAAATTTTTAGGCTTGATTCCAAATGATGATAAAATTAGTGAAATTAATATTTCAGGAAATAGCCTATTAAGTTTACCTTCAGATAATCCCGCTTACTTAAAAGCTAAAGAGCTTTTTAGCGGTATAATATAACCTTCCTATAGTTTATATTTATCTGTTAGAGAAATAATTTTGTCATAAAGAGATTTAGAATTAGATTTATAGATAAAAGATTTGTTAATAAATAACAAAATTCAATAAATTCCGTTTTTACTAAGTTCAAGAAGTTTATGTAAAGAAAGTATAATATGTAAAGAGAATGGTGTAAAAGTTTTAATTTAAATTCTTATTGTCTATAGACTGGGACGATATTGCTAGTAAACTCATCTAATGTAAATGGAAATTCATCTTCACTGGAGATTTTGCCTAGATTTAGTGAAATTTGACGTGCTAATAACCAAAATGCTAAGCCGAGAGCTTTCTTTCCTCTATTATTTGCTGGGATTGCGACATCAATTCCTGCGAAGGTATCATCTGTATCGATAAGAGAAACAACTGGGATTCTAGCCAATTGAGCTTCTCTTAGAATCACTTTGTCCGCATGAGGATCAACAATAAAGACTAAACTCGCGTCCTTGATGTAAGTATCAATTTCAGGATTTGTTAGTGATCCGGGTATGAATCTGTCAACGATTGCCTTACAACCTAATGCTTCACAGAATTTCCTAACGGGTTCCTTACCATATCTTCTTACAGAGCTCACAATAACATTATCGCTTCCCTCTTCAATATATTTTGCTAAGAATTTTGAGGCAATCTTAATTCTCTCTTTTGTTTCTTCGATATTAATGATGTAGAGCCCATAGTTAGTTTGTTTGAAATAAAAGCCAGCATCTTTAACATCACCCGTAAGAAGTTTAGTTCCAATGTGAATTCCGCAGCTGAGATAAAGTTGTTTCAATTCTTCGTCTTCTTCGACGATCTCTTCCTCTTCTTCTAAGATCTCAATATCTTCAGTGTCTAATAAATCCAATTCGTCCTCAAGATCTAATTCCAAGTCTTCCTCGAAGTCCTCGTCAAATTCGGGTTCAAAATCCTCAACAACGTGTTCTTCGGGATCTACTTCCTCTGTTTCTTCTTGCTTTTTCTTTTTTTTAGCCAAAGTATCAATCAACTATATATTGTATAAACTATATAATGTATAGTTAAATCGTCCAAATCTTTAAAATTTTATTATAAAGATTTTTAACTCAATAAATTCTTACTAATAGGATCGTTAAAAAATACCACAGCGAGAAAGAACAAACCAAAACGGTACTAAACCTCCATGTGCATCACAATATAGAGATCCCCATCTTTATCATTATCATTTATGATATATTTATCCATTTATGATTATTGGAACCCCGACTTTAGCAAATTCATTATATATTTGTTTATTATTTTAATAAAAGAGAAAGAATTATTTTAAATTTATTTCATAAAATTATTGAACTTTAGCATATCTCTTAAAATGACTCTGGGTATAATTTTAAGATC
>CAZZIC010000117.1:0-13696 GCA_964653985.1 uncultured archaeon
GGAGCATCCGAGCAGAAACAATTTGTAAAAATAGTACCCTCTTCTGCTATCTTATCGATATTGGGGGATGTGTTTCGATGATATCCATAACATCCTAAATGATCAGGTCTAAGAGTATCTATATCAATATATATAATTCTCATATTTCTAATAAAGTAAAAATAAAGAAAATATAAAAATAAAATCGTTATTGTCTTGATTTTATGGAACTAATGTGTACCATCCATAAAGTATAAAGATTGGACCGAAAACGATGCATACTCCATTTATAAATAAATTCATTATTGTATCTCCTATATCTCCAGAATAGCCTCCTTGTCTTGCATTAAAGGATATATCCAATAAACCAAGAAATAATAAGGCACTACCAACAATCGCGGTAAAAAAATCTCCGAATGCCTGATCCATGAACAAACCAACTGCTGCAATAAATAAATTGGGAGTGATCCATAATAGGTCAGGTATGGGAAAAGATCGTTCGAAAGCTAAGTAAATTTCACTTCTCTCGGGATTGTTATTTTCTACGGCAAAGAAGTATCCCCAAAACCCAATAAATCCAATTCCGAGCAAAATTTGGAAAATAGCTAAAATTATTTTCAACATAGTATTTTGTATCCTCTTTAAGTAATTGATCAAAGCTTATACAAAAAGTAATTTATATCTTATCAAATTCAATACCAAAGAGAGAGAAGATAATAAAAATCTTCTTATTTTTGTTCTTATATAGGATCAACTATTTTTTTTCTGAATAGTTATAGATTAACTGAAATAAACGTTTCAAATTTTTTTCTTGGATAGCTTGATTCAAAAGTTTATCATCATCATCATCATCGATTTCGAGAATAGGAAATGTTTTTATTAGTTTTCTTACTTGAGTTAACCCAAGATATTTTCTTGTATATTCAGCATTTGAATATTTGTAGGTAGTTAGGAATTCACTGTCTAATTTTTTCCTGAAATACTCCAAAATTAGGTGAAAATATTCTTTCAATAACTCTTGATTCTTGATTGATATTCTTGGTTCTAAAAAAACTTGGATGGGAGATGTACGATAAGTATTTCCAGACACATAAATCCCATTCACTCCAAAATCCTTTTTTATTTCATATAACCCCGCTCTTCCTTCAAATGATCCTGTATCCACAGTCCTCACATACAATATATTAGAAATCACCTTCTCTTTAAGTCTTTTATCAACCATTAGAGTTTTTCTAGCATAATCCTTAGAATTGTATTCACTTGTATCAATCACTTGTAGGGATTCCAATCCTTCATTGAGCTTCACTTCCTCTTTTTGTAGATAATAATTTACTTTTAAGGGTCTTTTGCATCTATATTTCCTTAAAAATTCATTAAATTCTGTACCCGCTCGATAATTATATTTTGGGTTTAATCTATATCTCCGTTTAATTTCTTTTTTATTCTTTTTAAACTTAATACCCTCAAATTTAATAATATCTAATTTTGGCTCCTTCTTCCTTTCAAAAAATCCAATAAGGATATTTGTACCCGTATATTCAAAGATTTTTGTCTCAAATATTATCATATTTTTTACATCATAATGTTTTAAGAAATCTAACCTGAATTTATTCGAAACTGAGGAACCGAATAAAAAATTCGTGGGGAGAATATAGATGAGGTTTTCGATATTATTCCTTAGGTCATTAATCATCGCGATTTGATAAAGATCTTGATAACCTTTATTTTCCTCTCCGAAATATTTAAGATGATGCCTTGTTTGGGGATGCTTTCTGATATATCCAAGATATAAATAGGGAGGATTTGTTATGTGAAAGATTGGAAAATCTCTGTTTATTAGTTCTTGAGGATAAGTATTAAGATTATCTCTTTGAACTATATTTTTTCTGGCAATTTCTTTTGGAATATGGAAGAATTGGGCTTTTTCTCTACATTCTCGGATCATTTCCTTTTGAATATCCGAAAGAAAAATATGGTTCTTAAAAAATTCTATTCTCTTTCCTTCCTCTATTTTTTTTAATATTGGGAAGATTAAGTTGCCCTCACCAGCATATAAATCAACCCAGAGAAAATTATATAGTTTACTTCTAATAATTGGATAAATATATTTCAAAAAGATATCTGAGGAAGTTAAATGGACTCCTAAAGTTCTTCGATCTTTATTCTCTTTTCTTTTTTTTTCCCGATGCATTCTATGTTATTGAATATTTCCAATTGTTCTAATCTTTTTTGGGTAAGGATGATTTTTTTGGCTTGAAGATTATAGAAGGGTTATAATTTTCATGAAAAACAAATCCTTCTGCTTCTCTAATGTTTCCATACTTTTGCTTTAACTTTTCAATATCATCAACCTCTATTGCATACATAGGACATGCCTCAACACAAATAGGGAGTTTATTCTCTTCCAATCGATCCACGCATAAGTTACATTTTGTCATTTTGCTTCCTTTTTCTGGACCAAATTGGGGAGCGTCATAAGGACAGACCTTCAAGCATTTTGAATCACATTCTACATTTCCAAGACATTTATCGCTATTCACCAGAACAATTCCATCTTCCTCTCTTTTTAAAATAGCATTGGAAGGACAGACTTTTGCACATGGAGGATTTTCACAATGATTACATGCCATAGGAAGATACGCCAAAAAAAGATTAGGAAAACTTCCTTCTTCTAACTTTTTTATTCTCAAAAATCCATAGGGGCCAGAGGGTCTATCATACCAATCCTTACATGCCACAAAACAAGTATGACATCCTGTACAACGAGTTTGGTCTATAAAAAATCCAATTTGAGTCATTTATAGTCCTCCAACTCTTCTTTTGAAGTCAACTCAACTTGAACTAAATTGCTATTAAATGGAAAGGCTCCTCCCGGAGAATAATCATCTTTAGTGAGTACATTCGCACATCCTCCGATATCTACACCTTCATCGTTTGGATTGTACCATGCTCCTTGATAAACACAAACTGTTCCGGGGATTATTCTCTCAGTCACATTAGCGGGAATTCGTATTCTCCCCCTCTCATTGAAAATATCTAATATGTCATTATCTCTTATATTTCTCTTGTTTGCATCTTTTGGATTTATCCAAGCTCGATGAGGTTCTACTTCTTCTAACCAAGGAATATCATGGAGAGTTGAGTGCGTTCTTCTCTTGTTATGTGGAGTTATGAGTTGTAGCGGAAATTCTTTTGTCTTTGGAGAGTTATGGCTCTCTTCATGAGGGAGATAGTTTGGTATTGGAGGTAAATTTGGATGGTCTAATTCGTCCATATGTTCGCTATAAATTTCAATTTTACCACTTAAGGTGGGGAAAGAGTTTTTTTCAAGATTTTCAATTTGTTTTTTGAACGCAATGAAAGGTTCTTCTAAATGCACCTTGCAGTATCCTCGTTTTTTAAAATTTCTAAAACTCTTGATATCTGGTCGAAGTGATATAAACATTCTTAAAAGCTGCTTCTCAGTTAATTGAAATAAGTCTAATTCAATACCCAATCTTTTAGATAATTCTTTACAGATTTCAAAATCTGATTTTGATTCATATAAAGAATCTATTGCTTTATTCAAATAAAGATAATATGGAGCTCCCAACCAAGGAACTGCAGCATCGTCCCTCTCCATGAATGTATTCACGGGTAATATTATATCTGCGAACTTTGCTGTAGGGGTCATAAATTGTTCATGGACAACCATAAAATCCAGTTTTTTCAAAGCTTTGACTCCTTTATTAACGTTTCCATATTGATTTAATCTGTTTGTAGCAACAACATATCCTAGCTTTAGATCTGCGGGATATCCACCTTCTTTACCTTTCAAAATGGCATCATAATAGTCATTATAATGAATTCTTGTATTTGCTGGGTTAGTCCCTCCATGAAGTTTATATAGACTATACTTTCTTGGAGGAGCTTTAAAATCAACAGGGTTATCCTTCAGACGAGGTTTGTCTGACTTAGAGTCTTTTTGTTTAGTTCCTGGTACTCTTCTCTCTCTACTCGAATATGCTCTCATAAATCCAGATGCATATCCTCCACTTATTCCGATATTGCCCGTGAGAGCGGTTAAAATATTTGCGGCTCTTGAATATTGTTCTCCATAAGCACTCCTTGCAGGACCCCAGCCTGCAATAAGTGCTGCAGGCTTTGCTGTAGCATATTCTCGGGCCAATTGCTGAATTTTGTCAGCGGGAACACTAGATATCTCTTCTGCCCATCGTGGTGTTTTTGGAATATCATCTTCGTACCCCATAACATGATCTTTGTATTTATCAAATCCCAAGGTATATTTAGAAATAAAATCTTTATCATAGAGATTTTCAGATATAATCACATATCCGATAGATAATAGTACCGCGGTGTCAGTACCTGGTCTTATTGGAATCCATTGATCAGCGTATGTAGCGGCCGAATCTGTGTATATAGGATCAATTGAAATGATTTTTATCCCTTTTTCACGGGCTTTTGCAAGAATTAGACTAGTACCCGGATCCCAAACAGTGTTTGCTGGATTCCATCCCCACATAATAATTAGATTTGAATTAAGCAAATCTTGACGACTGTTTCCCGTTGTTATCGTGCCATATGTTGCCATAGAAGCAAAAAGTGCCCCTTCATAGGAGGGGGATCCCCACATTCGAGTATATCCTCCAAATTTATTAAGCATTAATGCAACTGGAATTACTCCATGTATCATTCCTTGATTACCCCCACCCGGAATTAATAAGATTGAATTGTTTCCAAATTTCTCTTTCGTCTCTTTTAACTTATTTGCTACAATATCAAGTGCTTCATCCCAAGAAATTCTTTCAAATTCTCCCTTACCTTTCTCCCCGACTCTACGTAAGGGATATTTTAACCTTTTGGGAGAATAAACCCGTTGCCGGTACGCTCTTCCTCTAAGACAAGCTCTTAATTGAGGTTTTTCATCATTATCAGTTGTAATTGCGATAATTTTCCCCTCTTTTATATGTGCTCTCAGAACACACCTACCTCCACAATCATGGCAACACCCCGTGTTAACTATTTCGATTTTATTTTGAATATCTTCTTTCAAATTATCTGACATCGCTGATTTTAATTAGAATTATATGATCATAAATACGTTCTGTTTCTTTATTAATCTTAATTTCCTTCTTTACAAAATAAAAAAAATTACATAGTAACCTCAATTAATGCAATCATTTCTAATATTTTACAAATCAATTCTACAGATATGAGATTCTTGATTTTTATGAAATTAATTACCTCAAACTTAGTATTCCTTCTATTGCATATTTTCACGTTTTTCATTTGCTTTTATACGGTTAATAGAATAAGAAAAAAGGGCTTTAAAACTGGGGATGTTTCATTCAACCAAATATACCGTTGGCTCGGATTTCGTTTAACCACAGACAAGCAAAATATCTATACGGTTTTTCAATATTCTTAATATACATTAATTTTTTTAATATTTTTTTCCTGTTTTTATGACTTCCATTATAAGGGGATTTTTAGAACGTTTCATTTCCTCAAATTCCGAGTCAGTATAAACAAGTGGTTCGATTGGTAAATCCGTGAGGTCTAAGATTTTTTTAATCCTTTCAAGAAAAGTTTCCTTGAAATCCCCTACGATTACTAAATCTATGTCACTCCCTTCATGTACCTGGTTTTTCGCAAATGAGCCGTAAAGGTATACAAAGTGAACTGGAAATGTGTTTTTAAGTTTCTCAATAAACTTTTCTATTCTTCCATAAATTTCTTGACGATTTTCAATATTGATTCTGCATAATTTAGGCATTTTTTGGCATCCTCCTCTTCATAAAATTCAAATGGAGCTAGATTTCCCGCTAATCCATTAGGATATTTCGTAGGTATGTAATACAAATCAAGAGTTTTTGCTTCAGACTTACTTTTAGAAAATTCTCTCTCGACTTTTGTTGCTTCATGAACCAATTCTTTCAAAGAATGGGTTATAATTGATGTATATCCATTCTTATATAGGAAACCTTTCAAGCCTTTCTCAGCCGCTTGTTGAGCTTGAAAGCAACACCATTCGAAATTATGTGCATTTAAACTATCCTCGGCTGCTTTTAAATCTGCTTTTGCTTGCTTGTACCATCTAAGACCAATTTCGGTAATAAAATATCACTAATTTGTATTTTTTTCTCCAGTATTTAAATAAGTATTAAGTACTAATTTAATTATTCTTTTTAAATTCAATATGATTATCTATATTTCTTAATCAAAATAATATGCGGGAACTCCCACTTCGGCAATTCCTCCATCGCACGGGAAATTATGACCCGTAATGAAATTAGATTGTTCTGAAGCTAAAAACAATGATACTTTTACCACATCATCTATTGTTCCCAACCTATTTAGTGGAGTCTTCACATGTCCATCTTCCATCGTCATTTTCATAACATCCTCCCGATCATTGTAAATTCCAGTTACATGATATCCAGGAGAGATAGCGTTTACGGTTATTTTTGGAGCTAATGTTTGAGCTAATAACTTCACCATGGCAATGACTCCTGTTTTAGCAATTGAATACGCAGGAAGCTTTTCATCAACCTTCATCCCCGCAATTGATGCGGTATGAATAATTTTTCCCGCGTATGGTTCAAAATCTTGTTTTTTCATTTTTTTCCCAATAAATTTGCTTACTAACCACTGACCCTTAAGATTGATATTAATTAGTCTGTCCCAGTATTTTTCTTTCAATCTGAGGAGGTCTGGACCATATGGATCTCCAATACCAGCATTATTATTCAATATATAAATATTATCAAGTTCCTCAAACGCTTGTTTTGCCATACTCTTAACTTGGGAAGAATCTGATACATCGCAAACTATGGGAACTACCTTTTGCCCATGATTTTCTTGAATCCTATTTGCGGTATTTTGAAGTTTTTCTTCGTCGATATCGACTAAAACTAAATCAGCTCCTCTTTTAGCATATTCTATCGCAAATCCACGTCCAAAACCTGAAGCTCCACCTGTGATTAAAGCTCCTTTTCCTTCTAAAAACTTTTCAATCATTAATAATCATTATTTAATTTTATTTGGCTAATTATATTTCATTCTAACCTTTTATATACTTTAACTTGGATTTTTTAAAACAAATTTAGTTAATTACTACGAGGATAAAGGAATGATGTCGCTTAAAACTCTAAAAAGATAAGTAAAATAAGAGGATAGATAAAAATAAAAAAAATATTTGAATTATTCAATAATTCCGAGTTCTTTTAATTTTTCTTCGGAAGGGCGCCCAGTTTCCCAATTCCATTCCCGAGTTTTATAATATTTCTTTAAGTTATCTTTTAAGTCTAATTCTATTCCTGCACTTCTGCCAGTAGAAAGGATTTTGGTAAGATGTTTTGGTAATCGATCGTCATCTCTCGTTGTTCCCAAATTACAACTGATTAATCTCTTAATATTATTGATTCTTTCTCCGACTTGCATTAAAGACTTCTTATCATATCCGAAGTTTGTTGCAGCATTAAGATAAACTACCTTATCTTGTAATTCTGGGTTATGGAAATTGCAAACAACCGAAGAATCATCTAAAGCCCTTAAGTCTTGTAAGGCAGCAACACCTTTTTCCCTTCTTTTAATATCTGTCTTGGAATTTGAAGTCGCCTTTTTAATTCTCAATCTTGGATATTCAATAATAGTCAACTCAACATTGAACCAATCGGCTTTTTCATGACTCGCCCCAACACAAGAAGTCATATAATTCAGTGCTTGTCCCGCAAAAGCTCTTGGATCGTGCATAGGCATTTCCAAGCCTTTAACATGAGCGGCCAATTCAGGGTCGAGTTCCAGTTTCTCTGCCATTTTCCTCACGCCCTCTGCCAATAAATCTCCTAATCCTTCTCTTTGACCGATCTTTTCTATAAGAGTTAATAATTTGTCTGAATTCCCCCATTTGAATTCATTTAAATCCATTCCGTCTGCCAACTTGGAAATCTTTTGTGTTGCGAGATCATTTTCGTTTAAATAATATAAGAATGATATGGAAACGCCGCAAGAAATAGTATCTATTCCAAGCTTATTACAAATATGATGAGCTAGTATAACTGGCTTGGGCTCCATTATTCCAAGCATCGGACCGAAAGCAGCAACAGATTCATATTCTGGTCCATCTACTTCGATATCCTCGCCATTATCTTCTACAATTGTTTGTTTTCCACACTTGATTGTACAACCCGCACATCCATAATTTAGGACAGGATACTCTTCCCGCAAGGTTTTGCCCGTCAACTTATTTGCTTTGAATTCAGTTTTTGTAAAATAGTGTGCTGGAACATCTCCTAATGGCATTCCTAAATCTAGATACCCATTTGTCCCATAAAGTTGAAATAGTAGGGGAGAAGCGGATTTTATGAAGTCTTTTTTAGCCTCCTCTTCCCTCTGTTTTCTTCTATCTTTCATTTTCTTAAAATCATAAATATCCGGTCTATTGCTTCCATTAATTGCTAGCGCTTTAAGATTTTTTGAACCCATAACAGCTCCCAATCCACACCTTCCTTGAGCCCTTCCTTCATCATTGATTATTGCGGCATATTTTACAAGGTTCTCTCCACCCGGTCCTATACATGCAATCTTAATTTTATTATCATTTAATTCTTCTTTAATTCTTTTTTGAGTTGTATAGGTATCTTTACCCCAAAGGTTAGTTGCGTCTCGAAATTCAAATTCACCGTCATTAAGATACACATAAGTTGGGTTATTTGCCTTTCCTCTGAAAACAATCGCATCATATCCACTCTGATGTAATGAGATGCAGAAATAACCTCCAGAAGTGCCCTCACCCCAAATTCCCGTTAAAGGGGAGATGGCTGAAACAGAATATCTGCCTGATGAAGGTCGGATCGTACCAGTTAATGGACCAGTTGCAAAAACCAATGGATTTATATCGTTTAGAGAATCATTCTTTAAGGTTTCATAGTCTTCTTTTTTCAAAAGATCATAGATAATCTTTGCGCTTAACCCCGATCCTCCCATGTATTCTTTTGCAATTTTCGGATTTAATTCCTCAATATCTACACTTTTATTCGTTAAATCAACATAAGCGATTTTTCCATTATAACTATATAATTTTTCTGTAATTATTTTCTCACCTTTTAAAAATCTATATTTTTTCCCTCATAGGCATATTCAAAAATTTTCTTATATAATTCAACATTAATTGGTCTATTTGAGTAAAGAGAAACCCCATCGTTATATGCATAATCTGCTAAAGTGTCTATTTTTTCCATATATTGTTCTCTAGTGATTTTGGGACTTTTCATTTCTTCAACACAAGTTGGAGTATCAATACTTCTCATAAACACTTTCATTGCTTCAGTGAGATCATTTAACAGCTCTATATTCGATTTGTTTTCGGTTTTGACTCCAAACACAGGGCATAAATCTTTCCACTTTTCCGTCACTTTAGACTGAAATTGAACTGCATAAGGCATAAACATTCCTACAGCTATTCCATGATGGACGTCAAACAGTTTTCCAAAACTATGACCTAAGGCATGATCAATTCCCGTTTGAGAATTACCAAAACTCATCCCTGCCATGGTTGATGCCAATTGCATATTCTTTCGAGCCTCAATGTCTTTCGCACCATATTTATATGAACGGGGTAAATATTTAAGGATCAACTCAATTGATTTCAATCCAATAACTTCAGTTAGAGCAGTAGCAATATTGATAATATATGCTCCAACAGCATGTGATAACGCATCTAATCCAGTTCCAGCTGTAAGAAAGGAGGGCATATCCTTAACAAAATTTGGATATAAAACGGCAATATCAGGGACTAACTCCTCATGCATAACTTCTAATTTCTTAGGAGGTTTCCTCTCAGTATCTGTTGCTACAGCTGCTTGAGTAACCTCTGAGCCTGTTCCTGATGTTGTTGGTGCCGCTATTAAATACCGAACCTTTTTTCGTAATCCTAATGACTGTAAAATCGGCATGATGTTATAAATATCTTCTTCAGGTTTTTCATATTTTATAAGCAAAATTTTTGCCGTATCTATTACGCTACCCCCTCCGATGGCAAAAAATATTCTGGGTTTAAATTCTTCACAAATCTGTCTACCCTTCTCTATAGTTGGCACCGGAACTTCAGGTTCTGCTCCCGACCATACCTTGAATTCAATTTCTGCATAATCGAGATAGAATTTGACAGTTTTAACAAATTTTTCTGTAAAGGAATCTGTAATTATTAGTGCTCTTTTCTCTTCTTTGGGTAGTGATTCTTTTAGTAAATTTGCTAATTGTAATAATGCTAATTCCCCCGAATAAATACGATTCCCAAAAAAATTGCCCGCTATCCCGGCAGTGGCTCGACCACCCATAAGAGACATCAAATCTCTGGTCATATCTAGTTCATAAAAGGCAGGTCTGCCTTGATTTTCGACTATTTTTTTTCACCTTTATAGATTATCTTTTTTCATAAACAGCAATATAATTGAATATACTATAGGTAAAGTGATATTAATATAAATAGATATATTTTTTGAGAATTTTAAATTATGAAGGAAAATGTATGAAAGGTTAAATTCCAATAGAAGGCTCTAAGGTTTATTTTCGATGAGATTTTGTAATTTCAACAAATACTGGAATTATCTTATTAAATTCGGCTGAGTATCCTAATCTTATTGAATTATCTATTAACGACTTAAAAATATAAAGCAATTATTTAAAAATCTTAAATTTAAATATAATTTGTGAGTTAGTAAATTTAAGGTTAAATAAATCATAAGATAATCTCTCAAGACAGAAAATAGTATATAAAAAAATTAAGGAGTATTAGAATTGAAAGGATTCGATCATAATTCATCTCATTCTCCTAATGAATCTCCTAATGAGGAAAAGTCCATTCAAAGAAATGGAGCCTATGCAATTTGGAAATGGAGTAATGGACAAAAATTTCTTGAGGTGCATGCCCAAGATTATTATACTCTGGGATTTTTACAAGGTGAAAAATTAAAGAAAGAAATCAAACGTTTTAAAGAAATTATTAAATTATTTAACATCCGTTATATTAGAAAAGATTTTTCTTACGAAAAATTTCTTGAAATGGCTGAGGCTTATGAGAAATTTATCCCCGAAAATCTTCAAAAAGAAATGCACGGGATGGCAGATGCTATTGTAGATATTTCATATATTGATATTCTTACACAAAATTGTTTTATGGATATTCTTTATGGACACATTATTCCAAAAAAAATGGATGATCAATTGGATTCGTTTGACTTGGGCTGTACCTCGTTAGCAGTAATGAGTAACAAAAGACCAGTTATTGCACAGAATTTTGATTATCCTTACCCTCTTAAATCAGTAGCATATTTCATTCATATTATTACTCCAAACTATAGGGATATTTTTTCTTTTAAGTTGGGAGGGCTACTGGGAATGCCTATCGCATTAACTAAGAAGATTTCTATAAGAATTAATATTATTAAAAGTAATATGGTCGCTCCCATTAAAACTCCGGGTACAATTAGATTTAGAATTGGCTTAGAGGAAGCAAATAGCGTTGATGAGTTTCTTAGGGTCCTTTTTAAGGAAGATATGACCTCGAGTGGAAATTTAATCATTTCAGACCGATCAAAAATTGTAGCATTAGAGGTACTTCCAAAGGTTCACAGCGAGGAAGAAGTCGAGAAATATATCGTAAAAACTAATACTTTTATTTCTAATTCTCTTCAGAAATATTTACTTGATAAATCGTATTCTAAAGAAAGACAAAACTATGCCGAAAAAAGATTAAAGGAACTCTACAAAAAAAGAGGAGATGAAATTGGTGATCTTGATTTATTAGATATTTTGTCAGATAATTCATATATTAACCGAAAGAACCCCTTAAAACCAATGACTTTAGCATTTTTATCTAATGAACATTTTGGATTGGGAAATCCCGATAAAAACCTTTTTGGTAAAGTTCCTATTAGCTTCTTTTCTTAATTATGTTATATGTTCTCGTTGAAATTGTTTAAAGGTAAAATTAACTTAATTTAAATCTATTAAAAAAATCATATTCTCCAAGATTGTAATTTATCAAACGATTTTCAAAAGTTTAGAAGATATTAACAAAATTGAACCGATTGAAATGGGCTTTAGGAAAGGTTCTTTTGTTTCATTAAGAGTTTTATTCTTCTTGAGTTTTAAAATCATTAAATTGAGAAAAGGTTTTTATCAAACGGTTTAAACCGTTTACTTTATAAAGCTTTCATTGAACTTAATGTTAAAGATTTTGAAAATGATTTAAAACTTTTAAGGTGCCAAGTCGTGAAAGTTAAATCCAAATCCATCTTAATGCTCATTATTATATTTCTGCCAGTTTCATTTTATCTCTCTCAAACATCAGTAACTAAAGATCTATTCGCTAAAGAGAAAGAGTTCGAGAGAAAAAATCCAGCAAATTTACGCACTCAATCAGATTATTTCGACTCAAATGGAATATTACTTATCGATAAAGTTTATACATTTTATACTCCAAACCATACCTTGACTTTTGAAAATATATGCCTTCAAAAACACTATAAGTATTTAATCTTCTTAGAAACTGTGACTCCTCATAATTGTACTGTTAAGATTAAGATTTTTGATCCCGATGAAAAAATGTTCCATGTTTTAAATAAATCTCTGAGCGATCAACTTACTGTATCTTTTGGAACGGCATTTAGTGGAAATCATACCTTTAAAGTTATTGTTAGGAGCCCCGAAAACCTAAATATTCACATTAAACTTCAAAGAACTTCGAAATGTCTCTATGATCACATAGAAAATCGCCATAAAGAATCAATAATATTTTACGACGTAAATCGCTTTGGAAACGCTACAAAATTTACTCATAATATCGATATGAAGACCGATATGATGTACCAATTTTATATACGTAAAGTATCACCTATTGCGAGTTCTAAAAGTCAAGCTGTAAATATTCTAATTCAGTTATTTGATCCGGAAGATACAGTATTTAATATTTATGAGAGGGGAAAACCTATAAATTTGAAAGGAACTGAAACTTTTGATTTCGGAACATCAAAAAGCGGCACCTATGTCTTTAGCATAACTGTTTTCTGTGAAGTACCCTACATTAACTTAGCATATTGTGTGTCGGAAGACTATCAAATCTCCAATGTGATAGATGCTAACAATACAGATTGCGTAGAAGATGGAGATTTTAATGTTACTGATTCCAAACTTGAAAAAGAAGATAATTCAAATAATAATCCTGATACGCCTCCTAGGGGAGAACTCTCAACTGAATGGATCTTGGGACTTTTCTTCTTTTTAGGAATTGGACTAACAGGTTTAATTTTTGTGTTATTGCATTTTCGGAAAAATAAATACTAACATGATTTTGGATTCATTTTTTTTTAATTTTTTTGACCTTTTATTTTTAATAGAGAACAGCTCTTCTCAAGTTTGAAAAACCTTTAGTTTTCTTTTAAAGTTTTTTACATCTTCAAATTTTCTCTACTGGATAAAATCTTTAGTATAATTGCATTTCTGACTAATAAAACTTACAATACAATTTTACGTTTTATTATTAAATTTATACCGAAATCTTATCATAATGACTAAAATAAGCAACCAACAATCAAGTTTAAATACTTAAACTATTTTATTATTAATTGGAAAAAATCTTAATAAAAAAAATGGAATTTTTTAATAAATTCTATCTGAGGGTTGAAAAAAATTGAGTAAAGTTAAAAAGAAAGAT
>CAZZIC010000118.1:0-13680 GCA_964653985.1 uncultured archaeon
TCCCTTTAAATTCTTTTATATCTTCAAAAGTAAAAGGGACATAAATCTTATTCCAAACAGCACCTTCATTAGATAATTCAATTATTTTTTCCATAAGCGAATGATTTAAATTTTTAGACTCTGTTTGAATTGATATTAATCTTTTTTGTTGATAATTTAGATCATATACATTAGTATCTATTGGTACTATTTTTATGATTTGGTTTATTACATGGTCATCTGAATCATAAAATAGATAATTGATATGAATATTAGCTTCATTAATTTTTGGTATTAAAAGGTCATCCAAATGGGTAGGTTCTATTTCCAAATAAACGCGATACTGAGGTCTGATATTTTCATCTAAATCACTCAGTGAAAAAATAGATCTTTTTTTCATTTCAAATAAGCTATAATAGAAGTTTTCTTTTTCTTTTAACAAGCAAAATAAGTCAGGTTTACAATTTTTATCATGAAGGGATATTTCTAATTCATAAATTGCTCTGGTTAAATTTCCAAGTCGTTTAAAGCATGCCAATAAAAAATTTAAAATTTTAGTTATTTTAGATCTTTTCAAGTTAAGTTCAAAATCATACAAAAAGTATCACTCATTAGTTCAATAATTTTATTTTTTGATTATCAATCTCAATGGAAGCCTCTGGAGATATGTGATTTTGTAAATTTGAAACTAAACGGAATACTAAATTTCCACATGAATCAGGTTTAAGATTAACGTATAAAAATTGGTTAAAAACTTGTAGAGAAAACCTTCCACCGGTATGGGTATCTAAACAATCAAAAAAGTAGTAATCTTTTTCCTTGAATAATGGTATAATAATCATTCTAAAAATGGATTCATTAGAATTAATAATGTGATAAAGTCTCTTAGGATTAATTTCTTTATTAAACATTATCTTAATTAAATCTCCCTTTTCTTTCTTCCAATCAATACGAAAATCCTCAATTAAATTCAATTTAGAGCTATAGTCTTCCCGTACTTTTTTAATAAAATCAATATGTTTTATTAAGTCAAATCCTTTGATTATTGTAAATTTACCATCTTTATGGAAATTCTCTTTCATCAGCAATTCATTTTCCTCGTTGTAAAAAGCATAGTTGAGAAAACTAAAATTCATAGGTAGACCAACATTTTTAAAATTTTGAATTATATAATCCATTTGGTTTGATCTTCTAAGCCACATCCTCAAAGAGTAATTATCGATTTCTTCCTCAATGCTTTTTGATGATTCCTTATCATATTCATGTTCATCATCATATTCTTCTGTTCTCAAATATCTAAATCTTAAACTCACTCCAAGTGATCTCTTGCTTAAATTCTTCCAATAGTATTCCATCATTTGATTTGGGATATAGATTTTATCTTGTAAATAACTATTACAAAATATATCTATGATCTTAGGTTGCACTTTTTCTTGGGGTTCTAAGCTATGAATAACCCAAAAGCGATTGTTTTCAGTATCAAGATACAAAAATTTATCCCGTTCGTATTTAACATTGAAGAAATTTTTTTCCTTGGATTTAATAATCTTTACATTAGGATGATCTTTCACGAAAGAATTAATTGATTTGTAATTTGATTCAACTATATAAGCCTTCAAATATTTTTTAGTAAAATCCTCTTCCTCTATTTCATTTCTCAAGGCGGCTTGATAATATTGAAACCAATCTGACTTAAAATCAAAAATTTTTTTCAAGAGAAACTAAACACCCAAAATGTTGATATTCTTTATAAACAATTTATCTGCTTTATTAAATTATTAACTATTTTTATATTAGAAGTCAAATCTTGTTTCTATTTTTAACATATAAAAATGAATCACTATTTCTTCGATCAATAATATCTAATTTTAAACTTAGATAGATATATTTGATCAAGCTAAGAAATGAAAATTTAATTACTATTGTTGAGTTTTTAGGGTAATATCTATAAAATTCTCCTTTGGATTTCCCGTTAAATGAAATTTCTCTACATTACACTCTATTTTTAAATTCAAATTGTTTAGATAAGTTGCTTCGGTAATCCCACATGCGATAAAGTAAAAATAAAGATATTTACCCTCTTGTTCTAAAAACTCCGAACCTGATAATCTATAAGTAATTTTATTTTTATTTAACTTTATTATAGAAATTTCTAAATCATCTTGAAAAAAATCAAACGCATTATAGAACTCTTTAAAGAGTTTAAGTTTGGGAACAATATCTTTACTTTTTTTTGCTTTTTTAAATTCATCTCTATAGAGATTGCCAATGGGAAAGTCAAAATCTAACGGGATTTTTCTCCCAATTTCCTTTATTGCTTCTTTTTCATCTGGAAATTTCTCTTTTATTGCACCCAAAAGAGCTTGGAGAAAATTTACAACCAAATTCTTTCTGAGTTTTTTTCTTTTTTTCGAAAAATAAAGCCTTGCAGCACTTATTTTTTTTTTATTTAATAGACTCTCAGCTTCTAAGATGTTCACATATTTTGATACTGTATTTCTATGAAAGCTTGTTTTATCTGAAATTTCTGTAATAGTTAATCCAAATGGATTATCCTCTAAAACATTGAGGATTTCTTGCTTGTAATCGATCCTTTCATTAGCACACATGAGATGATCTTAAAATTTTCTCAGAGAAATGATTGTTTTAGTAATTCTAAGAAACCATCAATTTTATAATTATTTAATAATGTTGTGCATTAATGCCCAAAAAATTTAAATAGTTAAAAAAAGATATAATAAAGCAATCAATTTGTATTTTCATATTTAAATAGAAATCTTTTGATCATTTTTTCACATATTAATTACCTTATTTGGTTGATAAGATCCATATGATTGAAGACAAAATTTTACTGACCACCCCCGCATATCCTTATCCCACCCTCCCTGCGAATGATTCTCTTACAGATGCGACGGGACAGAGATTCACAAAAGGGGATGATATATTCACCTTAATTTCTCATACTCATTGCTATGCTAATCATATTTTAGCCCAAAATATAGATTTACCAGCGGTTTTGCTTGAATATCCGAGGTGGGAAAATTTTACAGAAGAAGTTGATAAAAGGTATGCAACTATCGGAATAAGTGCTTTTCCCGTTCATTTAGAAATGGTCATGAAGATGTGTAAATATATAAGAAAAAACGCTCCAGAGACCACAATTCTCCTTGGTTCGTATGGAGCCCAAGCATTTAAGGGGAAATATGACGAGGAAACTCAAAAAGATTATGTTGATCATGTAGTTAAAGGAGAGGGTGTACGATTCCTCAGGGAATATTTGGGAGAAGAAACTGGTCGCCCGATTGAGCAAAAATTAATGCCGAAATGTGGCGGAGTTCCTTGGTTTATCGATAAATATCCAATAGGAAACGTTGGATTTTTAGTTTCGGGACTTGGATGCCCTGGAGGATGTGATTTCTGCTCGTCCACGGAAATGTTTGGATTCAAGCGGATTCAACTCCTTTCACCCGAGGAATTTGTACATCATATAGAATTATATCATAAGCATTTTCCGAATGTTCGCCAGATTTTTACAATCGAGGAGGATCACTTCCGGCATCCAGAGTACTTAATCAAAACTCGAGATTATTGGGGTAAGAATACAGAAGTAATTGAATCAATGGATTGGTTGGGATTTGGTTCCGTTGATAATATTTGGAAATTTGCGGATAAATATGGTTGGGATGCATTGGCAGAAATTGGGATTGGCGCAATTTTCATCGGCGTAGAATCAAAATTCGCTGGAGAACATGGTTATGATAAGCGAAGTAAAATAGATGCGAGAGACCTATTTGATAAATTACATTCAATGGGAATTAGAACACTAGGTGCTTGGGTATGCGGTTGGGATTGGCACGATCATTCAAATATGTATGAAGATTTAAATTATTTTGTAGCTTGTATGCCCACATTTCAGCAAATTACCAGATTGAGTCCATTTCCTGGCACAGTTTTATACGACAAGCTTAAAGAAGAAGGAAGAGTAAGAAATGTTCCTTGGGAGGATGTTCATTTCTGGAGTGGGTCACAAGAGAATATCTCACTAGAGTCTCATGAAACCCTAAATTTAACAGAATATGGATATGATCTTTTATATAAAACCTGGGGTCCATCTGTTCTCAGAAAACTGGATGTTACTCTGAATGGTTATGAGTATTGCATCAATTCTGATAATCTTATTATGCGAGAACATAAATCTAAGTTCTTTAAACGACAAGCAGCTGTACTATGGAACTTAGTTCCAGCAATGGATAGATTTGCTCCAAATGGAGTAGTTAGGCGAAGAGTTAGAAAAATAGATGAAAAATATCGGGATTTAATAGGGGAACCTACAGCAGTTATGGAATTCTTAGGAAAAGTGGTTGATAAACTTGCCAAAAAATTCAAAATGAAAGATTTTCTTGATCCCTTTAACAGACATCCTAAAGAGGAACCTTTTAAGCGATATATTTATGAAAAAAACGGAACCCTAAGAAACGGTGCTATCCCCTATAAAACCGAATTTCCAAACCACACTCCTTTAAGTGTAAGATTATCAATGGGTTGGAATAAGTTTAAATTTAAACTACTGGGTAATTATTGTAATTGCCTTAAGGGAATAAAAAGGAGTAAAACTGACAGAGAACTTGATGATTATTTGATTGAAAGTGTAAAAAAAAGGAATTTTATTGCATTTTAAACCCTCATCTCTCAGACTTATTTTTTAATTTGAAGAATTAGAATCCATTAGAAATCATGATTGATATTTCCGAATATACAAATAGTCCAATTAAAATAATTCCGAATGATTACTGCCCTAAAGGGGATATATCATTTTTTAAAATTAAATCGGGAGTTGATCGGGGTAAAAGAATGTTCTACCGAGATTCGGTGATCGAAGGAAAAAACCCCGAAAAATGTATTGTATTTGTACATGGTAATCCTGAATGTTCTTATACCTACCGACATATTATTGAGAGAATTGTTAAACGAAGTAATGTTTCTTGTCGAATCATTGCCATGGATCATATCGGCTTTGGGATTTCTGACCAAGCTACACATGAAATGGTGAGCATGGATCATGCTGATAACCTCTTACAGTTGATCAGAAAACTAGATCTTCAGAATGTCACATTAGTAGTTCATGATTGGGGAGGACCTATTGGAATAGGAGCGTTCTTGAAAGAACCAGAAAGGTTATCGAATTTAGTAATTTTAAATACAACTGTTTTCCCAATTCCCAATAAAGGAATAACCTTTAGAAATTACCCAATATCATGGTTAGGATGGTTTTATACACCATACCTCATTCCAGATAGGCTTTGGGGAAACTTTGCCGCATTCGCAATTTTTTCAAATCCGAATAGACCAATTCCTCTTTTATCCAATATGCTTAAAAATCTAACACTAATGGAGATGAATAAATTCTTGGGTAATGATATAAAGGCACAAATGCTTTACAGGCAACAATTTCAATCAAAAATAAATGTAGAAAGTTCTAAACGGCTTGTAAAACAAACTAAAAGTTGGGGTCATGGAAATTTTTATAATGATAAAATGCTGGGTAGAAGGTCAACTAAATCCTTCTATTCTGAAATTCAAAAGAATATTACCTCTTCTTGGGGACCTAATGGGTTGGATATTGGAGTTAAAGCAATAATTGGCAGATGGGACCCATTAGGACAAAATAATGTAATAAAACAATGGATTTCTCATTTACCACAGCTGAAAAACAATTTGAAAGTATATCATAAAATAGGACATTTTGTTGAAGAGATTCGACCAAAAGAAATTGCTGAATCAATATTGAATATAGCTGAACTAAAAGAGGATCCAAGAACTTAATAGATATTAATATGATATAAATCAAATATGAGCGTTAAATATATATGAATAAATTATCTCTTTTACTAAACCCTTTAGAAAAATACAGATTTATTTCTGTTAAGAAGTATTTCAAAAATGAAGCAATCTCCAAAGGAAATTTACACTTTATTCTCAGAACAGAAGATTGATCGTAATACAGCAATAATTCAATTGAAGTCAATTATTCAGAATTCAAAGGTTGATCGAATAAGAATAGAGGCTCTTAAGCATTTAGAGTCTTTGAAGAAAGCTGACAAGGATTTTTATAGACTTTTAGAAAATCTCCTCATATCCGAAAACAGTGAAAGAATTAAAATATACGTGATACAAAGAATTGAATCTCTTTATGGTGGAAAAGCCTTTAAGCCATTAGAGTGGAGTTATACTCACGAAAGTTCCATTAATTGTCAAATTTATATCATTAACTCATTAGGAAAAATTAGAACCGATCAAACTAAAGGCTTCTTGATTCAGGAAATTCAGAAATATATAAATCAAAGTAAAAAGGATCTTGATAAATTAGATGATAAAAAACTTAGTGAACTCCTAATCAACTGTAGATTTTATTCATATTTCAAAAAGAAGATTCTTGCCTCCAAGATTGATTTCAGAGAAGGTTACGTTCGAGAATTGGATCTATCGTCGATCTACAATTCCCTTTATAGACCAAATATTATAAACGTCCTTCCTAAAACTATGATTTTTTTGAAAGGACTAGAGAAGATTGATCTATCATTCAATAACTTGAGGACTTTACCAATAGTAGTTGTAAACATTAGCAACCTTAGAGAGTTAATTCTTAATAATAATCTTCTTACGTTTTTACCAACTTCAATAGGAGCATTGGAATCATTGGAACATCTTAGTCTAAATAATAATAAATTTAAAAAAGTTCCTCACTCAATTGGGAAGTTGGAAAGCCTCATTTCCTTAGAAATTCGAAATAATTATTTATCGTCATTACCGGATGATTTAAAAAATTTGAAATCGATTCTTCGTCTCTCATTGCATGGAAATAGAATAGCTGCATTCCCTAAAGCTATTAAAAATTTAAAGTCCCTTGAAATTTTAGATTTAAGTTTAAATAATATTAAAATAGTGCCCGAATGGATTCAAGATTTACCATCTTTAAAACAACTAAATTTGGGGAGTAATAGAAGTTTAAACATCAAATTTTCACTCCCTTTTTTATCATATATTAAAAACTTAAATATTAGTAATATTGATATGTGTAAATTACCCGAAGGTATCAAGAGATTAATGAATTTAGAGGTTTTAGATGTTAGTAACAATCTATTAAATGATCTCCCCAAAAGTTTCACAAAATTGTCTCACCTTAAGGAATTAAATCTAAATTGGAACAATTTTACCTATTTTCCAAAAGCTATTACTTCCCTTCGTTCATTAGAAATATTAAGATTAAGAGGGAATAGATTAAAATCAATACCTAATCTGAGTGATTCTCTTCCTAACTTACAGAGATTAGATTTGAGATATAATAACTTTCATTCAAGAAATTCTACTGTGGAAGATCTCATAAAAAGTGGGATTAAAATAAATATATAATCGAGGAAAAATAGAAAAATGAAAAAAAATGTAAAGTTTGATTTGAATTTCAAAAGGATTATATTACTCTGCCATATAGGTTTGAGCCCAGTACCAGTTTGTTAATGAGTTATAAGCAACGCCTTTTAAAGTTATTGAATGTAGATATGTCAATTATTCATAAAACACTGATCCTTCTTGCTATTGAAAAAAGATTAAAAATAAATATGAAGAAATAGGAAATTCAAAAATTAAATTATCTAATAAAAAAATAGGGGGTTAAGAATAATAAGAGTAGCTCGGTTTATCAAATCCTTCGATGTATTCAATAGATATACCATCAGGACGCATTTCTGGGGGAGCATAAACCATAGGAAGATTAGGAAAATATGCTCCAATCCCTTTTTTTGCCAAGATTACGGCGGGATGATCCTCGTCTGAAAAAATTTCTTCAGTAATCTTTAAAGTAATTGTTCGGCATTGCTGTTCATTAAGTACACCTAAGGAATGTACATATTCATGGAGTAAAATATGATATGTATATGCCCATACAATTTTATATGGTTGCTCTTCCATAATTAAACGTAAAGGAGTTTTATTCATCACTATATCAGTTCCTGGAGCAAGATGCATCCCTCCGATAAACCCCCGATTTGTCATCCCCATCTCAATTAAGCCTAAACTTAACCCAGCTCTCCTTCTTCCGTAGACCTTCTTTACGTCTTTTCGAACCTTTTCAAATATTTCAGGTAATTCTTGCTTAAACTTGTTAAATTTCAAATCTAATTTCACCTCGTATAATTGAAAAGTAAGTGGTACTTCAAAATAACTAAAAATAATAAAAAAATCAATAAATTTATATGTCGAAAAACCAAGACTCGTCTTTTTCTCTTAGTAAATTGATTGTTTCAGAGAGATCCTTTAAGAGAATCTCAATTGATGCCCTATTACGTCCTCTATCTATCCGATTCATATCTGAGAAAAATAAGTCCTCTAATAAATTATCTATACTGATTGCTCTCCTAATATATCTGTGCGGATTAAAAAAGAGTGTGAAAAATATCTCTTTTTCTAAGTTTCCTTGACTTTTTTTGAATTTTTCCTTGTATTCATTACTTATAAGACTCTTTAACTCCTTTAGGAGGCATTCTTTCTTTTGTATCAAGTCTTGTCGATCTCGTTCTAATTTAGCAATGTTGTTTTCTAATTTAGAAATCTTCTCCCCTAAAAATTTTAATTTTTCATCACGTTTTTGCATTCCCTTATATTTTGAAGAAACTATTTCTTTAGTTAATTCCTCTTCATGATCTTCAACTTCTTCGACATTGTATTTAATACCATAATAATCGGGAGCAATATCAATCTTAACGGATAGATTACTCTTAATTCTATATCTTCCGCCTCTTTTTTTCTCAGGTTTAATTTTTTCAATTAGATTATGCTCGCTTAATATTTCCAATTGACTGTGTACGGCTTGTCTCGAGATTCCAAGCGTTCTATGTAACTCTGAAGTGGAATGGGGCACCTTTGCGAGCTTGGAAAGTATAACTCGTCTTGTTGGATTACCTAATAATTCTAAAAGTCCATCTAAACTCATCCTCATTTTTTTGGTTTTTTCTTCCACTTCCATTTTCTCTCACTCTTTATTTTAATTAAAGATATATTAAATTTTAAAAAAAAATTATCGATACATTCCTTCAGGTTCTTTTATTTTTTGATGAGCTTTCTGAGCCCTATCAGCACTTTTTGTTATTTTGTCAATAGATTTTTCTATAGCTGACATTTTAATGCTAACTTGTTTTACCGATTCTTCATCATCTGTTTTTATATCCGGATTATTCACCGCTTCTCTAATTGTCAATAAAGTTGCTTCTTCGGCGATTGCTTGTATGTCTGCTCCGGTATATCCATCCATTTGTCTGGCTAGCGCTTTCATATCAACGTTTTCTGCTAATGGCTTATTTTTTAGGTGAATCTTAAAGATCTCTTCTCGAGCGTCATGATCGGGCATGGGGATTTCCACATGTCTCCCAAATCTCCCTGCTCGTAATAATGCTGGGTCTAGCATATCAGGTCTATTCGTTGCGGCAACCAAAATTACATCACTTAATTCTTCTAGTCCATCCATCTCAGTTAAGAGTTGGGATACAACTTGTTCTGTCACTTGAGAACCCGAGTATCTTCCACGCACTCCAGCAATAGCGTCAATCTCATCAAAGAATATGATACAAGGTGCGGCTGATCGTGCTTTTCTAAATGTTTCTCGTACTGCTTTTTCGCTTTCTCCCACCCACTTTGATAAGAATTCGGGTCCCTTTACTGATATAAAATTTACCTCACTCTCACGTGCCAATGCTTTAGCGATTAATGTCTTCCCCGTTCCAGGAGGTCCAAATAAAAGGATACCATTTGGTGGTTTGGACTTTAGATGGTCGTATAATTTCGGATATTTTAACGGCCATTCTACAACTTCCTGTAATTGAAGTTTAGCTTCTTCTAATCCTCCTATATCATCCCACGTTTCTTTCGGTTGGGTAATTAATACTTCTCTTAATGCTGAAGGTTCTATGCTCATTAATGCTTCTGTGAAATTTCTCATTTCGATTTTTATTTCACCTAGAACCTCTGGAGGGATTGGTTGTTCTAAATCCAATTGTGGAATTACTTCCCTAATCGCTAACATCGCCGCCTCTTTTGCCAAAGCCTCGACATCTGCACCAACGAATCCGTGAGTTTTCTCCGAAATCTTATGAAGATCAACACCTTTATTCAAAGGCATACCCCTTGTATGAATCTGTAAAATCTCATAACGTCCTTTGGTATCTGGGACCCCTATTTCGATTTCTCTATCAAATCTTCCTGGACGTCGAAGCGCCATATCTATATCGTTAACTCTGTTAGTGGCACCTATTACGATTACTTCCCCTCTACCTTCAAGACCGTCCATCAATGATAATAATTGGGCAACCACTCTTCGCTCCACTTCTCCGGTTACTTCACCTCGTTTCGGAGCGATTGAATCTAATTCATCGATAAATATAATCGCGGGTGCTTTTTCTTTCGCTTCATCAAATTTCCTTCTTAAATTTTCCTCACTTTGCCCGTAAAATTTACTCATTATCTCAGGTCCGCTGATGGAAATAAAATAAGCATCAGTTTCATATGCAACCGCGCGTGCCAGTAAAGTTTTTCCGGTACCTGGAGGTCCGTGTAATAAAACTCCCTTTGGCGGATTAATTCCGATTCTTTTGAATAATTCGGGATGTCTGATTGGTAACTCAATCATTTCCCGAATTTTCTGAATCTCCTCTTCCAGTCCTCCAATATCTTCGTAGGTTACTCTTGATTCTTCGATTTCCTTGAGTTCTTTATGACTCTTTTCACTTAATTCTATCTTAGTATCGATGCTTATTCTAACTGCATCAGATCGTGGACTGTAATCAACTACAACGAGATCCACACGCCTTCCATAAGCATAAAAACTAAGGATATCATTTTTAGTAATCACTCTATTCTCAAGCTTACTTGCAAGTTGTTGAGAGTTCCTTAAGATAACTGCCTCTTCTAAACCAGCAAAGATCACAGTGTCAGCGATTTTAGCTTCAATTTTACGGATCTTTACTATGTCATCGATCGAAGCCCCCAAATTTCGTCTTAAAGACGCATCCAGTCTGATTGTATTAGTTCCTTTATCTTCTGGCTTACTCGGATACATCAAAGCGGCAGTCTTCTCGAAGTTTATTGGATGTATCAGTTCTATAACATCTCCTGTTTTAAGATCCAATTCACTGACAATCTCAGAGTCCATTCGTACGATTCCTCGACCCGCATCGTCTTTAAACGCATCTTTTACTCGAAGTTTTCTCGCTCCTTTGTCATCGGATGGAACAATTTTACTCATATCTTTTTTCCTCTTTTTAATGTTAAATTATAATTGAAAATAAAATAATTAAAATCTTTATTCCTATTTTTTATTGATTTTTTTGAATTTTAAGTATAATAATACCATTATTCGCATCAATTTCACAATTTCCCACACAAGCTTCATAGGGTAAATCAATCTTTTTAAAATAAACTCTATTCTTACCCTTACCCCTAAATTTTACAATTTTTCCATTATCCTCAAAAATGAGGTTTATATCATCGTCAGCTATTCCAGGAGCTTCTAAAATAATTTCGGAATAGTCCTCATAATGGGTAATTTCAGTTAAGGGGTGCTCTACTTTCTGACTTTCCTTCTGTTCTTCCTCATACTTGAGGGATAAATCATTTACATCGATATATTTTTTCTTTTCTGGTTTTTGGGGTTTCTGTTGTTTAATGAATTTGTTTAACCCTGGTTTTCCTTGTGCTTTTATCCTTCTTAAATAATTCTTAAGCTTTTCTTTGTCAATATTTCCTTCAATGTCAACCTTAGGTTCATCCATTTTGTTTGCATTAAAATGATATGAGATTCTGAATCCTTTATCCTTCTCTCCTTTATCTAATCCCAGTCTTTTGGCAATTGGTGAATCAGGAAAGATATAAAATTCAATGTCAAGCATATCTGATTGTGCCTTGAAAAACCTTTTTATTCTATCGATGATCTCATTATACTCATCATCGTAATCATCATCAAAATTATTATTATTCAACTTTCTCACCCTTTTATTTTAAGGTTACTTTGTCAACTTACAATTTACAATAAGGCAATTACAAATATAAAATTGTCGTTTTGGAATTATAAGGACTTCTACGGGTTTTTTTTGTTTATATTCAATAAGGGCTGGTTTTTTTATAAATTATAGGAAGAAGAAAGGATTAAAAAGGAAGAGATTCTAGGTTTAGAGAGAGATGCCACTTTATAAGCGATAAAAAGATCCTACTTGAAATTAGCCAGAGATTATTTATTTCTCTCAATTAATAAAAAATTATTTTGTCAATCCTCGTTTTATATACGTTCTTTTACAAATAAAAATTTGATGTTTATAAATAATCTATTTTCCAGTTTAATAACTTATTAAAGAATATCCCTTAGTAGTTTTATAGAAAATAATCTCAATATTTATTCCTATAAAAATAAATAAATTGAACCACCCAATAGATTAAAATATAGGAAAAAATTTTCTTATACTATGGAGGGTTATGAAAAGGAGCAAAAGATGAATAAATACCTCTCGGTCCGCCTGGTAGAAGGACTAACGGAGGTATTTGTCGGAGAGAAGAGAATAGACCAGTGTAAGTTGGTCCTCATGAATTTTCCGAAAGAAAAAGCCGAGGAGCTGGGGCGATTTGAGACCATCGACGAGCTCTCGGAGTTCGCCGAAAAGAACGAACTCGATTTCACGCCCGAGATCACCCCGGAGGAGGAGTTTTGGGCGCACTGCAGCGCGATCCAGGCGTGGGTGGAGTCGGGCTACGATACGAGGGTATTGGATATGCGGCTCGCGTTTCCCATCCTCAAGGAGCTCACAAAATTGGGCGACACACAGGCGAGAAAAAAGTTCAAGGACGAGATTTTCGAGCGGTTTAGCAGCGGGTATGTCCCCGTTCTCAAGTATTTGACGAGAGAAGGCTATTTGGAGTTTTTTAGTAGTGAGGAAGTAGACACGCTTTTTCAAGCCACCGATACCTCAAGTATAACGAGACTTGACATGAGCGAAGCGGGTTTGAAGGAGTTCCCGAAATACCTATTGAACTTTAAGCAATTGAACCATTTAGAAATAAATGATAACCCGATCATAACTCTCCCACGAAAGGTCGGAGAGATGAAACAATTAGAGGTTTTAAGTATGTATAATAACCGGTTAACACAAATTCCGGAGGAGATCGGAGGGTTAAAAAGGTTAGAATATCTCGACATGAGGGACAACCGCCTCGTAGAACTTCCCGATACCATCGGAAACCTTAAAAATTTGCAAAAGCTATGGATAGGGGATGTCGGAGAGGATAGATATGGAAAATACGGAAAAAAAAAGATGAACCCAGAATTAGGAAATCAGCTTTCCAGCCTGCCCTCCTCCCTCGAAAAGCTTTCAAAATTACAAGATCTCAGCATAGCAAGTAACAATTTCTTAAGCGTCCCTCCTATCGTCTTTAAATTAAAAACATTGAGGAGTCTTGTGCTAAGAGGTAACCAGTTAAAAAAAATTCCTAAAGAATTGGAAAAGTTAACGCTTCTTAAAATGTTATCAATATCAAAAAATAAGATAACAAGTTTGCCCGATACCCTCGGCAGAATGAAAAACTTAAGGGAGTTATATTTCCAAAATAATCAGCTTGAGACCCTCCCCGAGTCTATTGGAGACCTCCAAAAGTTATATAAATTGCATC
>CAZZIC010000119.1:0-13546 GCA_964653985.1 uncultured archaeon
AATATCCTAAAGGATTTAATAGGAATATTGATAATAATATACCCAGTAAAATATGAGAAAAGAAATCCATTTTATTTGAAATATTGAATCTTTTTATAATTTTTAACTTTATTATTACAAATTTTTCATTATCTGTTAATATTCGAGAATTCCAATTTTCAAAGATTCAAATTTAATAATAGATCCCGAAATTCAAATTGAATAAATATTTAATAGAATGGTTTTATATACATATCATCCAAAAATTTTTCACTAATAACATCATTTTTTGGGGGTTTAAAGATGGTTGCTGATATATGGTTTTATACGGTTTTAGGAATTTTAATAGCCTTTGTAGTCTTTTTTGTAATATTTATGGTTTGGCTAAAATCCCAATTTCCTCACCCTCTTATGATGAAGGTTCTCTCAACATTGCATTCCGCCTTATTTGGGTATGAAAGCGCTTTGGTAGAACTTATAGGCTCAAGAGGATATAAAAGTCATGTTTTTCCAAAAATAGTAGAAACAATGAAAAATCTTGAAGGGGAAGATAAATTAATTGATGATTTGTTTAATGCTAAAACACCTAAACAAGCAATGGAAATCTGGCTTGAAGTGCTGAAATTAACGGGGATTACAAAAAAAGGTTATATTGAAGAGAAAGCAGACGATACATATAATATTGTTATTCCAGATTGCGCAATGTGTAATCCAATCCATGATATGATCGGAGATCAAAAGGGTATATGTCCAATGGCTTTAATACTGGCATCATCTATCTCGGTGATAGATACAGAACTATATCCCGAGATGGATTATTCAGAGTTTATGCCTACTGGAACCGAAACAATTTTAAAATTAAAAAAAACCGCATAATTAATGAATCAAATCCAAAGGTGAAATGACTTGTTAAAATCTTTGATGCTAATCAGTAAGGATGGAACTCCTTTGTTTATTAGTAAAGAAAAACAAAAGGAAGAGGAATTTGACCAAGCTCTTATCGGTTGTTTCTTAAGTGCAATCCAGAGTTTCGCACAAGAAGTAAGTAAGTCCCCGATTAATAAGATTGAGATGCAAGCTAACACATTTTATTATGCTGCAAAAGGTCCTGTATTTTCCGTAGTTGTCTCAGAAGATGAAGATGTAGAAGACAGTCGAATTTACAAGGTAACAGCGGAAAGAGTTTGCCGTGCGTTCCTTAATAAATATTCTGAAGAAGTCATTCAAAAGGAACAAGGAGTTTTAGATTTTTTTGAAGATTTTAACGAGGAATACAATAATATTATTCAAGAAATAGAGCGAATGAAAGATCAGAGCAATAAAGATTTCATTCTTGAGCAATTCGTTACAGCAGCGAGTGATGAAAATATCATTGGAATGATTATCTTCGATTTAAACAGAGACGAGATAATAGCGAGAGATATCCCAGAATACATAAAAGATAGAAGTTTTGAGTCATTCAGTTCTATGCTGTTTAACTTTGTAGATCGGCTGGGGTCAGAATTGAAAGAGGGAAAAATAAATGAGATCTTAATGCGCGGAAAAAATCATTGGATAGGTGGTTTTAGAAGAGGGGATTTGGCGGTTTTTACGATTTTTTCTCATGATTTTTTTGGAAATATAATACCTTCCTTTATGACATCTGCTATTGATGAAAATTAATTAGCTCTATTCATTATTTTTTTTCTCTTTTTGAAAGTTTAGGAGTTTAGGTCTTAATTATGTAGTGATATTATATATTAAGATTATGAAGATTTTTCCATAACCATACAATACAATGTAAAAGATTAATGTGAGAGATTGGCAGAACAATTTTCTGTCAATTTGAGTTCTCTTATTTAAAAGTATATATAGATCTATATAGGACTTATATTTTATGAAGAGTAGAATTTTATGAGAAGCCAACCTAATTTTTATTATGGATTCTTTAGAAAAATTACCCGATGCGAAAATAAGTCCTTCAGGGAAAATTTGCGAGAGATTTTTAGATTTAGGTGTTGAAACATTTAAGGAAGCTTGTGATTATGTTTACAAGTTGGATTATGGCTATAATTCCGACTATGATGATGAAATGATCCTTTTTAAAGAAAAGAAAGGCACTTGTACAACAAAACATGCTACAATCGCAGGTTTAGCGGAAGAACTCTCTATACCTCTCTATAAAAACGTTGGAGTTTATAAATTTACAGAAGAAATCTCTTCTGGAACGAACAAAATTTTAGAAAAATATGATATTCCTTATGTTCCAATGGCACATTGCTTTTTAGCATATAAAGATTTTCAATTTGATCTTACAGAAGGGAATAATAACGGAAAGAAAAAAAATCCTCAAGAATTCATTCATATAGAACAAGTGGAACCTTTTATTAGTAGAAAGAAAGAATATTTACTATATAAAAAAGTCTTGAAAGAAAAAGTACTTTCTTCTGAAGAAATGAAAGGAATTAAAGAAAAAACTATCTTGAAAGCAAGAGAGGAAGCTATTAAACTATTAAAAAAGAATATAAAATAGATAAGGTTAAGGTCTATCATATTTATTTAAACTTCCATTTTCCTATTTATTTTTAAGACAATTATTTTTTTTCTATCCCATATAAATTTTCTTGGGAGGACACATATCCTCCAGTCAATCTTTCACTAGTATTTTCTGAAAGATCTCATCCTTTTAAGATTTTCTTTTATGAGTAAAATAATGAGCGAAATATTGATGATCTTTTCCGAATTTTTTCCGAATCACGTTCTTAAATTCCGCAATATTTAATCTGTTTTTTACTTTGGCTCATCAGCATCCCGCATCGGGTTGAATATCTATTTTACTATCCGGTAAAACATTATATTCGGGATTTTCAAATATTGGCATAAATTCCCTGTTAGGCCCGTATGGTAATAATCCGCAATCATCATAGATCTCATTTTTTTCAGGGTCCCAAAAAAGTTGTAAGTAGTAATGAATGTATCCATCATATATTGGGAATATGGACTCCTCGGGATGTTCAAGTACATATTTATCTACCATTGAAAGGCACTCTATGAAAGTAGCATCATCTTTCACTTTTACTGTAAACGTTTTCCCAGATGATAATCCGCTCCTCGGTATACTTATTTTAAAGGTTACTTCTTTCATTTTTCATTAGCTTTTATTTTTTTATTGATAATTTTTGGGGAGGACGCAATAATCCTCTTGTCAGTCTTTTCACTAATATTTATTGAAAGACCTCATCCATATTTTTAGTTATTTCTATTCCTTTTGAAATAGTGTTGGAAAGTTTCATTTTCTTTACCATATTTACTTCGAATGATTGTTTTAAACCTTCCATAATCGGGTCGATTTCCCATACCACCTCATCATCCTCAAGAAGATGAGGTTAGAGAGATTTCACTGTTATCAAAAAGATTAAATTTAATATTCTTTTTAATGGGCATTAATCCTTGAGGAGCAGCGGCAAAGAATTTGATATCCGAATAGATCTCATTTTCCTCGGGATCCCAAAAAAGTTGAAGATAACTCCGTATGTATCTATGATCCTTGGTAAAATGGGATTTCTCGGGATTCTCAAAAACGTTCTTATCCACTTTAGCTAAGGCATCAACAAAGGTCGAATTATTTTCGACTTCAACAGTAAACTCTCGGTTTTTCCCAACACCGTTTTCGGGCACTGTTATTTGAAAGGTAATTTCCTTTATGTTCCTTTAAACCTCCTTTATGAGTAATTCGATATTTTATCTAATAAGAAACAAGTCTTTATTTTAAATTTTTTTTAATTAAAAAAATAAAAATCAATTTTATAATTGAGTTTATTTAAAATTGTTACATTTTAACGGAAACTTAAAATAACTTAATTTAAAGCCAGTAATATTCTTTTTCATGCCAATTTTCTTAATTTTGGAAGAACTTGTCGGATATTTTTTGGCTAAAGTTCGCATTTTTAACTTTTTTCCTGAGGAATTGCATTTTTTCAATTATCTTCATAAATTCACATCCCTCCGATATATTCAAGTTGACAAGGGCGTGGTTTTTGTCGTCGTTCTTATTTGAAAGATTTTTTATTGTTAATACATTGTCTAAATTCTAAAATAAACTCAATTTCATGTATTTAAATATTGAATAGAAAAAGATCAGTTCAGATTTAAATATTTCGATTTAAATCTAAGAACATAAATCTTAAAATTTGCCTTTAATTTTTTAAACAAAATAAATTAAAATAGAGAGGTTTTTTCTATTAACGAAGCGAGAAAAAGAGAAATAATTGAAACTTTAACGAGTTGTGTTGATATTGGAGAAAATTCAGCAGAGCATTTCCAAAATTTAAGAAAAAAAGGAAAAAAACTAAGCGAAAATAAAAATTTAGACCAACTTAAAAGGTTTTTCAATGCTTTAGGTAATAAGGATCGTTTAAAACTTGTTAAAATATTACAAGAACAAAACTGTTGTGTATGCGAGTTAGAAGTAATGTTGGAGAAATCTCAACCAACAATCTCACATCATCTAAAGATCTTAGAAGAAATAGGAATAATACGCGGATTCAAGCAAGGAAGATTCACACACTATGAAGTTATTAATGAAGAAGTAGAAAAATATATGGATTTAACTAAAAAGATTTTGGATTTTACCAATTAAAATATTCTGTTTCTCGGTCTATCATTCAATTCAAGTTAATATAAGTTTATAGATAAGGATCAATATAATTATAAGAATAATGATAATAATTGATAATGCAATGATGAAAGCCATTTGTTATTTCTCTTTTTGATTGTATTTTATGATTAATAATTCAGAGATAGTATTTAATCTTTATCTGAAGTAAATTATATCGAATTTTCTTCACGGGAAAGAACTTTTTAAAAAATAAAAAAAAAGCATTTGAAGGATTCCTATTTCAGTCATTTCTTCACATTTATTTATAATTTTGAGACAATTTATTTTAATAATTTAGTCGGTTTAGATAAAATAAGAATATTACGAGGTGAAAAATATGGGAAAAGTAGAACTTGAGTGCCCTGCATGTGGTATGAAGTTTACGGGAGACACCAAGGAGGAAGCTCAACGTAAGAAAAAGGAACATGCCGAAAAGCATCATTCCGATTAGTAATTAATACTTTTTTTTATCTTTTTTTTAAAAGAAATCTTTCAAATTACTTAACTTCAAGTCTTTCTAAATATAAAGGTCTATTTTGTTATTCAGTTAATCAATGATTTAATAAATAAAAATTAATATTTTTGAAGAGTTATGTTATTTAGAGTAAGAAATATTATTGAATTTTTTCTTTGTTTGATTCGCGGGTGAAAAAAGGCAAAGAAAGATTTTTTATAGTTATTTTATATTAAATTAATGATTAAACGAAAAAAAGGGATAAATCACTATGAATAATACAAGTTCTAATAATCCAGTTAGCGATTATGAAAAATTTTTCATGATCTTTCCTCCATCCGAGATCTCTATTGAACGAGATGAGATTTTCTACCGAGAAAAGTATAATGAAATTATGAATTACCTTAAGTTAGTTTTAACTGACTCAAAAGATCTGGAAATCTATGATTTTATTGAACCAGAAGGGTCATTATTAATTAACATTCCTCAAGGCTCTGATATTATCGAATTTATACAACTCATTTCCTCAAATTATTATCTGAATTTGTATACCTTAAATTTTCCTGAGATCTCTAAATCCCCAAAAACATTTAAAAAAAACTTTTATGAGATTCTTCGAAAGATTACCTTAAGTAAAGAAGATGATGTTGAAAAAGACCAAAGTAAGGAAACGAATGAAAAGAAGAAAAATCAAGAAGAAAATACCAAAAAAATTATTTTAATTGAACAAAATAGAAAATACTTTAAAAGAATTAATGGAGATGATCTACTCCATTCATTCATTGAAAATCAGATTTATTCCAAAGAAAAGCTTGAGTTTATTGATAACGATACAATCTTAATTTGGATCATTCACCATTTGGAAGAAATTAGGAAGCTATCGAATGAGGTATTTGAAATTTTCGATTTATTCATAAATATCCCGCGTTTGGAAGAGGGAGAAAGAGAGAACATTTTAAGAGATTTTGTAGAGAAGCATACTCAAATAGCTTTTGATATAAAAGCTATATTAGAACATACCAAAAATTGGGAAATAAAAGATATTAAACAACTCTTAAAATTTGCTGTTTTGAAACAATTTCTGAATGCGGATTTGAATATCACGAGTAATGAAATCACAGATGTGCTTTTAGAAACTATTGATAATGAAGAGTATATACCATCTAATCAATTTACAACATCTTTTTCTCAAAAGGATTCAAATGGAGAAAAAATTGAAAGTAGAGTAAATCATAATAAACAAGATATGAAAGAAGGACAACAGATTAAAAAAAGAGAAGCTGTAGAAAACATTGTCTCTGGAATTAGAGAAGAAAAATATTCTGATTTTATGAAAGAACAATTATATGAAAATGCGGCATCAAAGAATTATAATGAATTAGTTTTAATCATAGATAAAATAGAAAAAAATGAACCCTTAGAAGAAAATGATAGAAAAATCATTTCTAATTATCCTTTTATCCTTCATGAATCTCCAGAGAAGGCAAAAATAAATTTAGAGAAAGCTAAAAAGAAAGTTGATATGATTAAACAAGCATTTGGTAAATGAATAAAAGGTGAAAAAAAGTGTCCTCAAAACCTAAAAATAAACAAAAATCACCTGAACAGGAGATTAATTCTTCATTAAAAGAAAAAGTCCACATCAGAAAAGTTATCTTAGAAAATTTCCTTTCATTTGAAAGAGACGAGGTGGATTTTGAAGACTCTAAATTTATTATCATTATTGGTCCAAATTGGTCAGGGAAGACTTCAATTTTTCAAGCAATTAAATTCGCCTTAGGTTCTAATGAACGAGGAGATAGATATCAAAAATGGTCGAATTTTATTAGACATAACCAAGATCACGCAATGGTGGAATTACATATCCAAAAAGAAGATAAACTGCTTAAAATAAGAAGGACGGTAGTTAGAGGAAAATCTCCCCAGTTTACAATTCAATATGAAGGAGATTCTGAATTTCATGGAATTACAGCTCATGAGATCCAAGAATTAGTTCAAGAATTGGGTTATAATCCAGATAATCACTTCGCAATCGTGAGCCAAGGAGAAATTGATTCAATTAAAAATTTAAAACCAACTCAACTTTGCTCCTTCATTGAAGAAGGGATCGGACTTAAAGGATTAAGAACAGAAATTTTACAACAAAAGAATAATGTAGAGAACTTAAATAAAGAACTTCAAACATTAAAATCGAAGAAAAATACCTTAAATATTAATTTAGAGTTATTAAGACCGAAGTTAGAACGCCTTGAAGAGAAGAAAAAATTGCGTAAACAAAAGGAAAAGTACAATGATGAGTTATTATGGGCGAATAGACAGAATCTTCTATTAGAGATCGTTGATCTTGCTGAGAAAGTGAAGAATTTAAAAGCTGAGATAAAAAATATGGAAGATAAAAAGGAAGGTTCCAATCTTAAAGTTAAAAAATTAAGAAATGAGATTGAACAATTAGAAAATAAAAATGATTCCCTTTCTAAGAAATTAGGAGAATACGATTATAAGAAAAATGAGCTAGTTGATAAAATTCAAGCTTGGCAACAAGAAAAAGTAACAATGAAAGAAGAATTAAAAGAGCTTTCAGAAAAAATTAAGAAAGAACAAAAGATTCTTAATAATCTCCAGATGCAAGAAGAAAGTGTACAAAACGAGTTAAAAATAATCAAGTCAGAAAAACAGAAGATTGAGTCTAAATTTGATATCTTGATAAAAGAACAGTCAGAATTATCGGAAAAAGTAGAAGAGAATAAAAAGTTTCTAACTGAATATGATCGGATCATCTCAGAGAAGAAAGATAAAGAGCATGAAATTGACCAAAATGAAGAAAAGATTAATGTAATCAACGATCAAATAAAACAAATTTTTCAGAGTTTTGAAGACATTGAACATAAATTACAAAAGGATAAGAACAAATGGTTTTTGGAAAATCCTACCAGACAAGGAATGAAACAATTAGATATTAAAATAGAAAAGATCTCCCGTCATCTTTTTGATATTGAGGAGAAAATTAATAAGTTAGAACATCAGAAATCACGAAAATTTAATGAATTTAAACAATTACAAAGTTCTTTACGTGAGAGAAAGATTTCTCTTCCCACTAATATAAATGTATTAAAAGAAGAGATCAGAAAAAGGGAGCTTAAAGCCAAGGGACCTATTATCGAGTTTTTAAAATATAAAGATAATTTAAGCTATGCAATAGAATCTGTACTCGGTGAGAAACTTTTATATAGTTTTGTAGCTCAAGATTGGGACACGTTAGAGTTATTGAAGAGATTGAAAAATAAATTTAATGCATACTGCAATGTTTATGTTCCCAAAAATCAAAATATCAAGCCCTTACGATCAATTGAAGGAGAAGGGGTAATAGGATACTTAGCTGAACTTATTAATATTGTTAACGACGATCTTGATGTTAAAAAAGTAATTTATTCTAAAGTGAAAAATTGTCTTGTAGTAAAGGATTATAGATCCGGAAGAAAAATCTATAATACTCAAAATTTTAGGGGAAAATGTGTCACATTAAAAGGAGAGCAAATAATCTCATATAAGTATGTATATGAAACTCCTTATTCTAAGCGGTTAAAAGGATTACTAAGTACGGGTACACAAAAAGAGCATTCTGAATTTTTGGAGTCAGAAATCAAATCTATGAATGAAGAAATTACAGAACTAAAGGTGAAGGCAAAGCGACTTGATGAAAATTTAAAAGAATTATATAGAAAGAAAAAATCCTTTAATGATTTGTTATATAGTTTCAAGCAAAAACAAAGATTGACAGAGAAAAAAAATAAGCTATATGAGAAAAGGGCAGAATTAGAAGAATTAAATGATTTAAAAAGAAAAAAAGTTAATGATGATAAAGTCAAAATCGAAAGATTAGAAGCTCAGAAAGATCCTGAATTTTTCAAATGGAATCAGAGATTAAAGGAAATTCCCAAAGAATTAAAAGAATTAAATTCGGAAAAGAAGAAATGGAAAGAAAGGTTGAGAGAATCCCAAAAGATTTTAGACGAGGTAAAAGAAAAATCAAAAAACCAAAAACAAGAATATGAAAAACTTCAAGCTGAACATAAAAAGAAAGAAGAAGAATTTAGAAAGGCAGATTTTGAAGCCTTTGACATCTACAGAAATATAGAAAAACTAGAAGCAGATATTGATGAGATTTCAGAAAAGATTCAAGAAATAAAAAAGAAAAAATTCGAATTGCAAGAGGAAAAACATAAGATTGAAAAGAAGAGAGTTGAGCTTGATTTAGAATTAGATCAAAAAGATTCGCAATTAAAGAATACAAAATATGAATTAGAATCCAAAAATGAGGATTTGGATAGAATAAATAAAGAGATTGGAACGTTAGTTGAGGAAAAAAAGATTGAACCACGCCCTAAAGAAGAAATTAAAGCCGATATAATAAAAATTGATAAAGAATTACTGAAATATTATGATGTAGATGAAAGCATATTAATGGAAAAAGAACAAATTGTAAATAGTCTTAAAAACCTAACTCGAAATCAAGAAGAATTACAAAATGATATTGAATCAGCAATTAAAGCAGAAGATAAAATGGAAGAAAAATACTATGATAAATTTAAAAAGGTTTTAAATGATTTACAAGAAAAGATTAATAAGAAGTTTAATAGTTCAGACATTAATGTTTCTTGTTCTCTTGATCTAATAGGAACATTTGAAGAATTAGGAGTTGAAATAAAGGCAGCAACATCAAATGAAAATTTTATAAGTGCAAGTGCTTTAAGTGGAGGACAGATTTCTATGGTCTCAATTGGATTAATTCTTTCATTACAAGAGATTCAACCTTCCCCTCTATGTATGTTTGACGAGCCCGGAATGTTTTTGGACGATAAAAATTCTGAGGTAACATACCAACTAATTAAATCAACTTTAGAAGAAAACCCAATTCAAATGATGATGTTTCTACCTAAATCATTGAATATTTTATATGAATTGGCGGAAAAATTAATTGGAGTTGCAAGGGTTGGAAAAAGGGAAGTTTCTACCGTATTTAAACCAAAAATCATCGAAAATTAAAGTGGAAACTATGAATGAAGAAGATTTATCAGAAAATATCAATAATAAAATTGAAGAGATTCAAGATAAAGTTTTAAAAGGAAAGATCACGCTTCTTGAACAAGAATTAGTCCCACTCTTCACTGAATTGAGAAATACTGTCTCCTCAAAATATTTGGATCAATATTCTAAAACATATAAGAGCGCTTGTGATCTTTTAGATAAAAAGTTTCAAGAGTTAAAAGTTCTGTTAAACTCATTCAATAAAGAAAAAGAACTTATGGATTATTTAGAAACCGAACCTGAAGACATTGAAATTTATAGTCTTTTTGAAGGATGTTGGAGAGCTACATTTAGTCTAAATTCCCTTTCTATTCGATTTTTAGATGAAAGTTTCTCAAAATTAACGAGATCTCCTTCTAAATCTGTTTCAATAAAGCATCTCGAGAAAGCGACAGTTGATGAAGAATTTTTACTGGAAATTCCAAAAAAGAAATTTACTGAGAAGATGGAAAATTTTTTTGAGAAGATAATAGGAAAATTACCTTGCTATTTCGAAGATATATTTGAAGGAATTACTAATCAAGCAGAAATATATGAGGTTTTTGTCTATATACTTCATTTAATTCAGCAAAAAATAATAAAATATCAAAAAGAAACTAATACATTATATGCGGGAGATTTAAATGAATGAGTTTTCGATTTTAGTTCAATTATTGAGCAGAAATATAAACAAAATTCAAAAAGGAGCTATGGAAGATGAATTAATAGAAGCGCTGAGTCTGGGAGGGAAAAATAAGTTTATACAACTTCAAAAAGTTTTAAATAATCTTTCTAAATATATTGAACCTTTAGGGTTACAGATAAAATTTAATCCTTTAGATTTTCATTGGTTTATTTCTCATGATGAGGATTTGGATGATCTAGTATCTGCTAACCCTTTTGAAGATAAACCAAGATTAGCAGCTTCATTATTCAGTGTCTTGGTATTAGCACTTAAAAATTTAGGGAATGCTAAAATTTCGGAAATTAAAAAAATTAGAAAAAAGAAAGGAATTAAGAGAGATTTAAAAGATCTGGAAGAAATGGGATACGTCCAATTGTTCGAAGATTTAGGCTATGTAAAATTAACTCCATTAATTGGATATGAAATTGAACTTCAGAAATTATTTAATAATGTATCATTAAAACTAGATTCTCAAAAAAGAAAGGAATAAAAAAATGCTTCAGTTATCCAGAAGTAGTTATTTTTAGGATCATTTCAGCAACTCGATCGTTAAATTCCTCAACATCAGCAAATCCTTCAATATTCTCTCCACACGTAACAAATGTTTCTCGAATTTTAATTTTTTTCTTCTCAAAGAAATCGGAAATTTGTTTTTCAATTTCTTTTAACTTATCTTCCCGATCTCCTTCTAACAAATCTATTTTATTCACACAGACGTATATGTTATCAGGAAAAAATCGTACGTCATTGAAGAATTCAAATTGAGTTTCTAAATCACGATCAAGGGAAAATACCGCTATAACTTGTGTGGCAATTCGGGAAATCGTTATTATGCCCATTTTCACTACTGCTCTGCGACGGTCTCCTCCAGGAGCGAATATGGTATGCGCCTTTTGGGTAGAATCTTCTCTAAATACTACCCGATTGGGATGAATAGTTTTAGTTTCTTTTTCAGTCCCGCCTCCTTTTGGAATTGTAGCCTCTCCACTGAAATCGGTTTTTACAACAGTGCATTTCTTCCCACCTTCAACATCTTCAATCTTTCCCTTATTAAGATATTTTACAAACATCCGTAATATAGAGGTTTTACCAACGGAAATATCTCCCAATAATCCAATATTCATACGCCTTCCACCTCCATTTCACTAAGTAATATTTCTAACAGCTCCTCATAATCTTCAATAAGATATTCCTCTAAATATGCATTATTATGAGCATGTATTAGACCAATCAAAACTTCTTTTAGATTTTTAGCATTTTTAGTATATTTTATCAGATTTTCCGGGGATGGATCATCATCAAATGGCTTCGGAGTTTCCTCAAATCCAAAATTTTTTCTTGATGGTAATGCGTTAAAGAATCCGAAGGCAGTATATCCTTCATATTGGAAGAATACAAAAAACCTCGTCTTAATGGATTTAATTATCTTCGTAAGATACACAGAAGGATAAATTTCCCCAAGAATTAAGTCTTCATCTTGTCTAATTACAAAATAAGGAGATACAGGAGAAACTTGATTTCCATACATTTCTTTCGGTGGTAGTGAGATAAACGGTAATTTTTCGGAGATTATAGCCCAAAGATCCTCTCGATTTTTCTCTAGCAAGATTTCCTTAACTTCTTCATAAGCATAATAAAAATCTGACTGTAGAGATAATAATGAACTTAGATACACCGAAATAGATGCAAAAGATGCCTCTAACAAAGGTCTTTTTCCACCATCATCTTCGGTCGGTTTTGCTGCACCTTTCCATGCTCTAATAGCCGAATAAGCAAAACCCTTAACATCAAAAAAGCTACCTGACAAAAAGATGAAAGAGGGTGATTCCCCTTTTTCATTGGACAAATATCGTGTCGCTTGATCCGTGAGCATTTCTTCTAGTTTATCAACATTAAATTTCGAATGAACCTTTGGCATTTTCAACCCTTTCTTCCTTTTCTTTGGCAAATCAATACACACTCATTAACTTTGAAGTTTAGAATCTAATTTATTTTTTTATTTATTTTAATGATAAAAATTTCTTAATTTATTTCTTTCTAAAATTAAGACATAATATTGGATGATAATAAATATAATTGTAGTTATTCTTTAAGTTTTTATGATGATGCTTTTTTCTTTAAAAGCTCTCTTACCTTGGAGGTGATTAGATCATAATCGTTCATCGAGTTTAGATTTGAAATTTTTATAGATTTGATTAAATCAGAATCCTTATAATGTTCATATGTAAGTTTTAAATTTGGATTACTCTCTTTTACTTTTAATAATGCTCCTTTTAAGAATGTAGATATAAAAGCTTCAGATGTTTCCTTAATTGATGTCATTACAGGATCAATAAATTTTATCTCTAAATCATTAAAATCATAAAAGTTTAAAATACATAAAAGATTCTCTTGATCTTCTCCTTTTTCAAAGATTTTTCTTTTTAATTTAGTACCCTCCACTTTCTTTTTGGGTGCTTCTTCTTCAAAATAGTCATCACTTTTAGCATCTTCTGCTGATCTTAAAGCAGTCTGTGAATATATTTCATCCGCTCTGTGGAAAGATCTTGTGGAGATGATGGAATTCAAAAGATCGAGAATCTCTTTCAAATGGGAGATCTCTTCCTTCAAGTCTTCAAGCTGATCTCGTTTTTGATGATAAAGATTTTGAATTGAAGAGAGCATTCTTGTTAATTTTTCAATTTCAGACTCAGGTTCCTTATTATCAATCGGATTCATTGAATTCATA
>CAZZIC010000120.1:0-13538 GCA_964653985.1 uncultured archaeon
TAATAAAATTTAATTAATATTTAATCGAGAGTTTGATTTTTAAGTGTCTAAAGAACGCCCTCTAATGGAATTATTCCACAATATTTTACCTTAATTAGATAAGCAAATTAATCAATCTAATTGTTGATGATGCCAAATATGATTTTGACCCTAAGCTCATAAAAGGATATCCCATTTCTTTCAATTTAAGCGATTCTACTAATTTTCCGCTCTGATTTCCTATAACAAATACCAAATTCTCTTGAGATTGAAATAATTCAAGTAAGGTTATAAAATTCTCGCCCCGTTCATGCAATATGAATATTTTAGAGTTCTGTTCATATTTCTTTAAGGCATTATATACAGTTATATCAGATTTTCTTATATTTCTAAGGGGATTTTCCTTGCTAGGGTTCCGAATTAATTTAACAAAACTATCTGTTAATCTCAACTCGTTTTTTGGGAATTCATTAAAATTTAACTTCTGAGAATCGAAAATATATGTTCCATATTCATCTAAAAATGTCCATATCCGCCTATCTGCGAGAAATTCATGATCTCCAACGAGAGCAGAAAGGATACATCTGGAAATAACATCGAGTCTCCCCGAAGATCCTGGAATATCTTTTATAGTATAGTTGTCTAAATTAACCGAGGAACTTCTTATGAAAAAATTTATCATTATATTATTTCTCTTTTTCTTTTTAATCGTATCTTAAAACTCTATAAAATATATAGGAAATTCATATATCCAATATGAATATCTTAAAAATGAACTATAGTCGTACTTTTATTAAAAATCTGATATAATATAAAACTTGATCGTTAGAGCTTATCTATTTTAAATTATGAAGAAAGATAAGAATTGGTCTATTATGAATTTTTATAGACACATATACTATGTATTCAATAGTATTTAATGTATAAATAAATCAAAAAAAATATACAAAATGGTTTTAAAATTGGAAACCAAAGAATCTATAAAAAATGAGAAATATTCTGATGAAATTACTATTGAAGTAAGAGATCTTAAAAAATACTTCGAGGATGTCAAAGCTGTCGATGGAATCTCTTTTCAAATTCATAAAGGGGAATGTTTTGGATTTTTAGGTCCAAATGGAGCCGGAAAAACAACTACAATTAACATTTTATCTTGCTATTTAGATCCTACTTCTGGGATTGCGGAAGTGGGAGGCTATAATGTTTTTAAAGAGTCAAATAAAGTCAAAAACCTTATCGGAATAGCCCCTCAAGAAAATATTTTCTATGACGAGTTAAAAGTCCTTGAGAATCTGATGTTTTTTGGAGAAATGTACATGGATAATACCTCAGAGTTGAAAGAAAGAGCTTTAGAATTGATCAAAAAGGTGGGTTTAGAAGAAAAAAAGGGTACTAAGGCTGAAAAATTAAGCGGAGGGATGAAACGTCGCTTAAATCTGATTATCGGATTAGTTCATAACCCTGAGATTCTTTTTCTTGATGAGCCAACAGCCGGGTTAGATCCTCAGTCAAGACGTTTATTATGGGATTATATTGATGAATTGAAATTTCAAGGAAAAACAATATTCTTAACTACTCATTATATGGATGAGGCTGATATACTTTCAGACAGCTTAGCAATCATTGATCATGGAAAAGTTATAGCTCATGGCACTCCAGAACATTTGAAAGAAACCATCGGAAAAGGGGATTTATTGAACTTTAAACTTGAAGGATCCCAATCCAACATCTCTAAAGCACTTGAGCAGATAAAGAATCTACAAAAAGTCTTAAATGCTGATTACTTTGAAGAAGAAAGGATCACTCGTATAACAGCAATGGATGGAATCGGACGAATAGGTAAATTTATCCAAAAATTCACAGAATATAATCTTCAAATTTTAGATATAGATGTACAAAGGAATAGTCTCGAAAATGTGTTTTTAGCATTAACTGGGCGTTCATTGAGAGAATAGAGGTGAATTAAAAATGAAAAGATTATTAGTTATTATTAAAAAAAATTTGTTAAGATTTATTCGAAACCCGAAAAGTTTAGGATTCTTGATTTTAATTCCAGTGATGTATTATATCTTACTTGGATTCATATTCGGAGGAATTAATTTTGAGAATGGTCAACAAACCACCTATTATGTAGGCTGGATTGACAACGACACAACAAAAGCAGATTATACAAGGCATCCGAATTACAATTTAGATGAAATTTTTGACATTTTAAATGAGACAGATGCTTTATATCTAATTAATTATTCTTCATTAGAAAATGCGAAAAAAGCTGCTTTAGATGGGAAAATTGATGCTTATGTATATTTTCCGCAAGGATTTGAGGAATATCTTGAAAATTCTTCGAAAATAGAGATCGGATTTTGGAATAATGATAATCTTAATTCTCCCTATATTGAGAATCTGTTTGCTATTCTCAAATCCAGTACTCAAGATATGTTTAAGATCACGAATATTACCGCAAATGCCGATAATGTTCTGGGAAATTTCAATAATTATGATTACCAATCGATAGTGAAAGTTGATGAAGGGTTTGAAACTAGTATAGCAAATAATGAAAATGCTAATATAACTTTGTTATTCAGGAATGCTACCTCCGTGTCTAAAAAGTTTTACATAAACGGAACGATCCTATCCATAACCAATAATTATTTGCATTCTTTCTCTTCCTATACAGCGAATGCCACTATTTCTAATCAGACCATTATTAATTCAAAACCCTATGAACCAAATATTGAATATACCATTTCATTTCTGCAATCCGTTTCACCTGCTGTAAAGGCAAGCATAGAAAATATAATTGCTCAAACCATCGACGGAGTAGTAAACAGTAATCCTGCTGAAATAGAAATAGCATATGAAGTGGAAAGTGCGAAGGGTCAAGAAGTGAATAATATCACTTTTTCTGCTCCGGGATATCTGTTATACGGGCCTATGACTATACTTAGCTTCGCATTAGTCATTCTTACGGGGGAAAAGAAAGATGGAATCTATAAAAGACTGTCTTCTACTAAAGTTAGAAATTGGGAAATAATTTTAGGAAACATTATATCCAATATTATGCTTATATTTATGCAATTCGGAATTGGAGCATTGATTCTTTCCTTTTTTGGTTGGAATCCTGTAATTGCTTCATTGATCGATGCAATATTAGGAGTTATAATAACGATGTTTATATTCTCCTTCTTCTTACTATCACTCGCATTTGCTCTGGCTCCTGTGTTTAAGGATCCCGATTCTGCGGGAGGAGGAGTTTGGATTATCATAATTCCACTAGCAATGGTAAGCGGGATATTTGTACCAATAGAATTGTTTGGAGAAGGGATGAAAGCGTTTGCTGCTTGGCTTCCCACCCGATTTGCTGTAGTAGCATTGCAAAATCTCTTATTAAAAGGATTACCGATATTCCATATTGACACGCTAATTCAATGGAGTTTGCTAATTTTATATTCGGCAATAATTTTTATAATCGGAGTACGCTCATTTAATAAATTTAAACAATGAGGGTGTAAAAACTCAAAAATTTTTTTTTTCTAATTTATTGAAATTATAGTAATAATAAGCCCTTTAAATTCAACAATCTCATAAGATTTTGAATCTAAACCAATCTCCTTCATATCAGATTCTAGTTCCTCACTTGTGAAGATCCTACCTTGAATTCTAAAATAGTCTTCGTAGAGCTCTAATAGTTGATTCGCATAATGATTTGATGTTCTTGGTAACTCTGCTCTCGTAACTAAAACGATAGAACCTCCTTTTTTCGAAACCCTAAATAATTCATTAAGTAACTCTATTCTTTTTAGTTCAAGACGATTTCCATTTTTTTTATAATGTGGAACAAGTATAATATCGAAGATTTCATTCGGTTCTCTGATTAAATTATTATGAACCCTTGTATAACTCACATCATTAAAATCAAACTTTAAAAGGTCCTCATAAAGATTTTTCTCGGAAAGGAAATACATTTCATCAACTTGATTTCGAAGATAATCAATGATATTAAAGTCAATTATCTTTTTTAACCAGACTAACAGTAAACTATCATTCTTCGTAGCTCTAATCTTTTCTTCTATCATTTTAGCTACTTCTACTTCAAGCTCGTAATCTCCGGTTATCAGTTGAGCAATAAACTGAAATAAGAATTTTAAAAAATAATTTGATAATTTTGTTGCTCGAACCAATAATTTACCATTATCATCCTCAACAAATTTAACTAATCCCCTAAGTTCAAGGTTTTTTAAATTATTATAAAAGCTGGATGTTGAAATTCTTTTTTTCTCTTTTAAAAATTCATAAAAACGGTGTTCAAGTCCTGAAAGAGGTTCGAAGTACGGTTTTTTGTTATCTTTTTTAATTGGATGCAAAAATTGCTTTACTTCTTGATATAATGTATATCTAATTACTGGTCGTGGATATTTAAGAAGAAGATGTAAAGTTATAATTTCTACAACTGAAAGTGTTGAAAAGTCTCCTATACTTACAAAATCACTGAATATTTTATTCCCTTGAATCTTAGGATCTCCACCATTTTTAGAATCCATTAAAATATAATAAAACCTATTCCTTAATAAATTTTCAATTTTGTAAAAAAGTTTTTATCATATATATCATTTCCAATTTTGGAAGGATATTTTTTGAAAAATGGAACTCACAAAGATCTTAACTTTCCTTTAATTTCCTAAGGAGATAGTTGTATATGGACCAATTTATTTTTATCGTTGAGGATGATAAAGATTTAAGACTCTTATATGAAAAGATTTTGAAATTAAAAAATTATCACGTAGAGTCGGTGGGAACAGGAAATCAAGCCATAGAAAAGTTATCTAATATCAATGGAAAAGAATTTCCGGATATTATTTTAATGGATTATCGCCTTCCTGATATTGATGGAATTGAAACGATGGAGAGAATTTTTCAACTACAAAGTTCTGCAAAAGTTGCTTTTCTTTCAGCAGATGAAACAATAAGAGATGAAGTTATCTCCAAAGGTGCGAAAGCATTTTTCAAAAAACCTAATTCTGTGATTTCATTGGCAAATATAATTAAGGCAATGTTAGATGAAAATTAAATAATAAACTTCTTTTAAATAATGAATTCACTATTACGTTTTTATTAATTGCTGGCTTATTCTACATATGGTTAAACCTAAATACGATCATTGGAATTCTCTTGAAAGAATTAACGATATGCAAGAATTTGGGATAATTTCAATTAATGAGCCTTGGGATATTTTAAAACCAAATGTTGATTCTGACCCAGAATTTGTCATTTTTAACCACAACATGACTCTTTCTCATTTGGAAGAAGTTTATAAAAGTGTAAAATCCTCTTTATCAAACAATTTCACAATTATAGGAATAGGTGGTGGAAGTCCATGCGATACCGCAAAATATCTGGTTTGGAAACATAAAAATGAATTGGATAAAAATTTAGATTTGATTCTAATTCCATCTATCATTTCAGTTGATGCGTTTCTCTGCTCTTCAATTGCTGTAAGAGTTGATGGAAAGGTTAATTATATCGGCGAAAGTGATCCTCAAGAAATACTGATTGACTATGAATTAATTAAAAGTGCTCCAAAGTATTTAAATCGTGCTGGGGTTTCTGATACGATTTCAATAACATCCGCTCTTGGAGATTGGAAAATTGCTCATGATGAGATGAATGAACCGTTTGACTTATCTGTATTCAATCGCGCCAAGAAAATTGCTAAAACCTTAATGGAAGCGAGGGAAGATATAAAAAATGTGAATGATCGAGGAATAAAGGCAATGGTTGAAGGATTCTATAATGAAGTCCAACTATGTGAAGAATGGGGGAACGCTCGTCCGGAAGAGGGAAGCGAACATTTTCTTGCTTATTGTTTGGAGTCTATTACTCGAGAACACTATATTCATGGAAATCTGATCGGACTGAACGTATTAATAAGTTTGTATCTACAAGAAGAGTACGCTGAATTTAAACTTGAAGAAATTCATGGCTTCTTAAACCATATTAACCTAAATTATAAACCCGAAGATCAAAATATCGAATATGCTGATATTCAAAAAGCTCTCATGAACATTAGGAAATATGTTAATATTGAGGATCTTTTCTATAGTGTTTACAATTCTCCTAAGTTAAAATTAAATAATACGAGAATAAGAGAAATAATAGGCTTTATAAAAACGCTCTAAAAAAAGAAAAATTAAGGAAAGTTAATAATATTATTTTAGGAGATATTTTCCTAGTCTTCGGCAAGATCCTCCAAGAATCCTGGACCTATTTTATTGAAAATCTCCGCATATTTCATTCCATGTTCTTCTCCAATCTCTCCATATACAATTTTTACAAGTAGATTTACTCTTATTGCATTTGGTACATCCTCTTCGAGTAATTCAATGTAAAGATTATTTGCTCTGGCAATGAGTTTATTTTGATAGAACCAATTTTTCATCACGGTTTTATGAGCGCTTACCGCCTTTATTTTTTGATCAACCCATGGTTGAATGTCAACCACATGATTTATAATTGTTGGATTTCTCGCAAATAACCATCGTTCTCCAACCATGTGTATTTCCAATCCTTCTTCGAGATGTTCGGCGTAAAAAAGTTCCACAGCACTCTGCCAGCATGCTTCATTAACCGCTCGTGCTGTGATTACATGATCCATATTTTCTTCATCAGTCCCATTCAAATCAAAAGAAATCACTAAATCAGGTTTATATTCGCGAACTAACCGAACTAACTTACCTCGAAGTTTTAAATAATCAACACCAGCTAAAGTATCTGTTGGATAATCCAAATGAATAATCTCATCAGCCCCTAAAGTATTGTAGGCTATTTCAGTTTCTTTTCGGTTTCTTTTGATCGCTTTTTCCTTAGAAATTCCAACAGCATCTCCATAATCATCCGTAATTCGAACATAGATCATTCTATTACCTTCATCTGCTAATTTCGCCAGTGTACCGCCAGCCCATATTGTAAGATCATCAGCATGACAGCCAACTGCCATCACTGTTTTATATCTAAAAATCTTTTCAACCGTTTTCCTTACAACTTGAGAAGCTTCTACTCCAATTGACTCCAATTCATGACCAATGAATTTCTCTTGTTCTTCTTCATTAATAAATTGCTTAGTTTTTAATTTGAATTGATCTAAGGGAATAAAGTAACCCAAGGCATCATTTGAAAGACTAATGAACATAAGTTCTTTATCTTGATTTTCCTCAAAAGTTTTGGAAAATAAACCTGGGAATGGTTCTCCGGGAATATGTGTAATATGTAAATTACCAATTCTGAGCTTGCTTATTATACTCTTTGAATAAAAATCATCTTCAAGTTCCCTTTCAAAGATTCCTATTTGAAACAATAATTGGAAATCGGGATTCTCTAACTTTAATTTTACTTTTCTTTCCCTTATTTCAAGGGGTTTAGACTCTATTTTCTCATGATCATTGAACACTTCTTTAATCTTAGAAAAGATTTCATTTGAAAAGGTTTCCATTTTCTCGAATCCTTCTTCCACATAAATTGGAGATTGAGCCCCACATAATCCAAGAGCAAATAATGAGATCCCTCCAAACTCTTTTTCCATCATATCACAGACCAATCCCGAATAATCTCCGGAAATTTTTAGGTTTTCTCTCGTAGTTATTTCTGGTTGAGCAGAATATGTCCATAATGTGCCAATAAGTTTTCCTTCAGATATGAATTTTAAAAGCTTTAAATTCGGATTGAGATTTTTGGGTTCTCTATAGTTTTCGATAAGATGATCAATTTTAGTTTTAGAAATATATATATCAACTGATTGTTGGTTTTTGTCTGCTTCGACAACTGACTTTTCAATAGAATCGCTTAAAAAGTTCATATAACGCTTATTTATTCCAGAGATTCCGATTAAAGGCCCCCATAGGCCCATTGTATCAGGACCTGCATGAGTATGAGTCGAAAAAATAAAAATATTTCTCTTAGAAAATCCATAGGCTTCTAATCTTTCTTTTACTTTGTCAATAAAATCCGCCAACAATCCCACACATTCTACAGAGATGAGAGCTACTTTCTTTTCTCCATCAGATAATACAAGAGCTCTTGTATAAATTGAGTCATGAACACCGTCAACTTTTGGTGCTTCCATTGCGAGATATCCTGCGATGTATATATCCCCTATATCAGATGGAGGATCTATTTTCCTTTTAGCGACACCACATTTTAATTCCGACATTTTATTTCTTCCTATTATTTGATTTTTAACAAAACTTCTATTGTATAATTAGACTGTAAGAATTTATTTTTTTTCTGTAGTTTATTTTCATCATATTTCCAATTAAAAAACAAATTTGGAGCATCTAAAGATTAGATGTATTGAAAAAAAATAAATAGAGGAATATTTTTCCCTATTCTTGATTGATTCTTATAAACGCTTCCTTTTTTCCTCATGAAGTGTGTCCCTCATTTCCTCATTTTCTTTGACTCTTTCTTGATCGATTGGATAGAAGTAAAGAAGGACTAATGCAACTAAGAGTATAATCACCGGCCAGAAAATGGTAACGATAGGGAGTATAATTGGTGCGACTGATTGATCTCGAAATTGATACTCTCCCCAACCAGCATTCACGAAAATTAAAGCGAGGACTATTAAATTTATAGCCCCAGATAGTCGATTAAACAATGCGACAACTCCATAATATGCTCCTTCTCTTCTTACACTTATTCCAGATCGAACCTCATCGTCGTCAATAATCTCCGCAATTCCTTGATCATAGAGATACAAACTACCACCAAGACCTACTCCTACCACAGCAATGAATAAATAAGCTGTTATTTCATCTCTCGCTAATAAAAATAGTAAGAGAGAACCTGCCCAGAAGAGTACCGACATCATATAAGATTTCCTCACACCAAACTTATTGCGTAGTTTCATCCAAAGTGGAGTTGAAGCGGCACTGATAATTAAGGCAACAAATAATATTAGTCCTGGATCACTCATATTGAGTATAGATTCTGCGTATATTGGCATAACTGTTGGAAGTATCCCGTATACAATGAATATAGCAAGAGCAATAACGCAATAAATTAGGAATGCTTTATTTTTAAAAGTAATTTTATATGATTCTTTCCATGATGGAGCATCCTCAGCATCTCTGGCAAATTCTTTTCTTTCAAAACAACCGAAAACTAACATTATTATAATAGCTACAGCAACAATAATAGCTGCAATGATTCCATTTAAAACGTATCCTGGAGCAGAACTTGGACTGGTAAAATCTTCAATGAAGAATTCGGGTAACAAAAACGCTAAACCGACACCGAGAACGGTAAATACATTTCTCCAGATTCCTAATGAACTTCTATCCTCAACGGTTAAGAACATTTCAGGCCACAATGCATTAAAATTAACTGTATAAGTAGTAAAAACTAAATCAAAGATAATCAACATAATCGTCAGATACAAAAAAATTGTTAAATCATTTGTTGTAGGTGGCATCCAGAGAAAAACAATTAATAACGTCAAAGGAATTGCCGAGAGGTAAATCCAAGGCTTTCTACGTCCCCATTTAGTCTGCGTTCTATCTGACAAGACACCGATTAGAGGATCGTCTATAGCATCCCAAAGTGAGTATATGACATAAGCAACGGCAAAATATGCAATATTTAAACCAAGTACCGTATAATAGAATGTGAATCCGAGGAAAAGGAAATTTTGAACTGCTAAATTATCCGCGAGGGTACCATGAGCGTATGCTACACGAGTACCGAAGGAAGTCTTAATATCCCCTTTTGACTTTTCTTCAGTCATATAATAAATGATTATAAAAAGAACTATTTATAGATTGTGGTCAAGATGAGTAATGAAAGCTCTTAAAAAGCTAAATACATATTTAAGAAAAGAAATAAAAAAGTGTGTAAAAAAATCTAATCTTAGTGACTTTCGCGTTCTTGGGTTTTTGTTCTTATATACCTTAGTCCATAAAAGAATCCTAATATTATTATTAAGGTCAATAAGATACCTAAAATTCCTGCAACATAATCATTTGAGATCCAAGACAAGATTGGTTCCCACGCAGCAGGTAAGTCTTCCAACCAAGATTCGCTACGAGCATCCATTAAGGATCTTTCTAGTCCGTCGGGCGCTTCTGAAAGGATTCCTCTTTTAATTTATCTTGGGGACAGAAAAAGAGAGCCGCTTTAGGGGGATTACTGGTTATGAAACCTAAATTACTCATTCTTAACGAACCCTTCGCCAATCTCGATATTAAATCAATTTATAATCATCTTAAAATTTTGGAGGATTTGAGAAAAAAGCAAAACTTGACTATTCTCTTTAAAACGCATAATTTTTTCTTTGTAAGAAATTGGGCTAATACAATGTTGGTTTTGAAAGAAGGAAAAAATCTTTTCGAAGGATTTCCTTCGGACGGGTTTGAGAACGCTCTTGTAAAAGATACAATTGGAACTTACGATGAGATTAAACAGTTACTCAAAAATAAATGAATTATTATTCTAATCTTAAAAGTAGCTGGAATGGGAAAGATATAAATTATATTAATTTATTTTCTTATAAAGTAGGAGATTAGGAGGATATGTATTTAACTTTAACTTATTTTCATAGCATTAAAGGTCCAATTGTATATCTTTCATATCCCGAAGAGATCCCAGAAAATATCAAGAGAAAAATTGTGAATTTCTTTGATTTGGATATCAATGCAAGTTTTTTTGAAATCGTTCTCATTGAGGAAAAACAGCGAATCATAAACTTTTACTTTGAACTTCCATCTACTTGGGCTCGAGGCGACGTTGAAATGTGCATGATCTCTGTTATTATGAAAATGGAATACGATAGTACCCTTATCTATGATTTCCTAAAAGAATCCTATAAACAAATGGCATCTATAGATAACATTTATAAAGGATTCTATAAATTCGATGACTTCCATGACAACGACATCGAAATAGATTTAAATTATGAACTGATTAAAAAGATTCTTAGGACATGCTTAGACAAGTTGATTGAGAAATTAAAAGTTTCTGAGTAATGACTACTTAGGTTAATATTCCATTTTTTAAGAAAAGAAGATGCAATTCAGCAATAATCACGACGAGCAATAAAATTTATTATTTCGGACTGCTTTTATATCATGTGGGGAAAATGATGACGGAATAAGTGCGCTACGAGGGCACATACGAAAACAGATGAGTATGCTGTGCAAAACGGCGGCAAACATCCCGAGTTTTAGCCAAATCAATAAGTAAACCACTGCAAACACAAATGGGCTCTTAACAGAGTAAGGTAAATACCGTGCGATGATGTTTGAGTCAGTACCCAGATTGCAGATATGATGGCGTCCCCCAAAGCATAGAAATTAACGCCTGACACGAGAGAACGCTTTCAATTTTACGGATCTTTCCGTGAAATGAGAAAAGTGTGTTAGTGTTTTAGGCAACAATATATGCTCCATTTATTAATAAGATTCGATCTATAATTGATCTTATCTATATTATCTTAATTTTAAAAGAAAAAGTAATTTCTATAGGAGACTAACAGTATCAGAATTAAAAAGTTCTTTTAATTCCTTATTAATTGCTTCTTGATCACTTTTCAAATATCTTTCTAAGATCAGAGCAATCTTTGGCGCCCACTTCTTTAAGATGGCGCGCACAAATCCGATCTGAACATTTGTATCAGAGGCAATACATAACACACCCCGCCCAACCTTTACTGAAAAGATCATTCCCTCCTGATATTCGGTAATTTGGACCCGAATCTTTCCATAACCGAGGATCTGCCCTTGCTCTTCTCCCGCAATAAATACAGCTCCCCCTATAGCCCCAATCTTTTCTACCGAAATATTATCATCGGATGTTCTGAACTTGGATTCACTTAAAATGGTAATCCCTGTATCATCTATAATTATCGCGTATTTTAACCCTGCCGTACTATTGATGATTGCTTTTAAAATCTTCTTTAATATTTTTTCATCTTTAGAATAACTCATCGGGAGTCAAATCCAAGTTGAGTTTTTGAATTTGTTTAAATAAATAATCTTAATTCGGTTATTTAAAAGAAACCGAAAAATCTTAAACCTGTTAATTTAGATATAAAAACCGAAATTTAAATATTTAAGGATTTTGGTTCATTAATTGGACTTCTAAAAAGCAATTATTACTATTCACAGAAATTAAAAAAGGCTCTGATTCACTATTATGTTCTTCAATTGTTTGAAACGATGTATATATTTGTACTTTTTCTCTAATAGCAAAAACATCTTAATATTTTTTGATTTATTTAAGTTTCTCTCAACCTTAATATAATTTGAATCGTCGAAAAATTCTCTTTTTTTACTAATCGCAGATAACGCAAGCACATTCTCTTGAATCGGAAAATTATTTGGAATCTTGGAGGCCAGAGGGAATCCATGGTTATCTGTAATAATTCCAGCAATAAAGTTTGGGAAGTTTTTCTCAACTTTCGCTAAAAAACCATCTACCTCAGCTTTTTTTACTACTTTACTCATCTCAAAATAAAAAAATTAGAGAGATATTTTGATTTAGTATGTTATCTGGATATTAAGTTCGGTTCTTATAAAAAATTAGAAAAAAAATGGAAAAAGATTTAATAATTTGATTAACCAACATAACTGGTTTGTACTTGTTCATATAAATTGAGACTATAGATATATTTCATCCCTGAACGAGCTGCCCACAAGATAATTATAACTGGAACTGCAATGGTGGCAAAGAATATCCATGGAGAAAAATAAGAAAAAAATAACAAAATTATATATTCATAGAAAACAGTCAATGGGCATTAGGAGTCTTTGAAAAACTGTTTTGAATATTATTGGGAAAACTCTAAACCTCTCGATCAATTTATATGATCCTATAATGAGAGTTTAGGTTAAATTTATGAATCCTGCCTTCTATAACGCTGTTCTTTCCAAGGATCTGCTTTATTGGAATAGCCTCCTCTTTCCCAGTAGCCTAATCTGTCTTCATTAAGGAAAGTTATTTTTGTTACCCATTTCGCAGACTTGTAAAAATATAAATCAGGAATAACGGCACGTACGGGACCTCCATGTTTGTCACCCAAAGGTAATCCCTCATATCTAAGTGCTAAGATGTTTTCTTTTGATTTCAATTTATCTATTGGGACTGTAGTTGTAAATCCTCCGTCGGCACAATGAAATTCAATAAAATTTGCCTTTTCTGTAGGTTTGACAATTTTAAATAATTCTTGGAAAGAAATCCCCTTCCATTTTGTATTAAACTTACTCCAAGACGTTACACAATGAATGTCGCACTCTATTTGTTGATCCTTTATTTTCTCAAGCTGATGATTCCGCCTATAATGCCCATATTAAAGGTGTTCGCACCAACCTCTCTCCGTAGTCGCAAATCTCGGTGGACTTACATCTGGGGCAGTGGTATTGCTCTCTTCCCTTTTTGCCGGGACTCAAATCGGTATTGGACTTCATGAACGTGTAGCACAACGCAATGGTAGATGAGAATATAGAAGTGAAGAGTAAGCACACATTCATAAACGAAGCCAGAGCAAATTCATAAACGAAGCCAGAGCAAAT
>CAZZIC010000121.1:0-13420 GCA_964653985.1 uncultured archaeon
AAGAAACAGATGAATTAGGGGGACAGATAGCTTATAATCTTGGAAAGAGAATTGCCGGAATCTTAACAAAATAAAATAAATAAAAATTCCTATCTAACTACGTTAGCCATCCAATGATACACTTTTTTAAGGATTTACACAATTGTAAAAAAAGTTAAAAAAAAATATTAATTTTTTTAATAAAAATCATCAGATTCATCAAATTCTATGTCATCTTCGTCTTCTTTCTCACTCTCAGACTTTTCTAAATCTTCAGAATAGAAATCCTCTTCATCTTCTTTTTTAGCTCCTTTTGGAGGTTTATCCCCCGGCCATTTCGAATTAACGATTATGGCACTTATTACCATGACTATAAAAATCAGGAAATAAATTGGAATAGAATCCCAACCAGTTGGAAAAAATTCTAAGAGATATCCAACCCAAGATACCATCCATTCTCCTATAGGAACGATAAATGGTTTCAAGAAAGTGACAATAGCACCAACTATTTCTGAGATCGTTCTTATAATATCAGTTTGAAGCATCATAGTTCCTCACCTTTCCACCTTTTTTCTCTGATCGTCTTTCTGTTAACAGTAAAGTCAATTAAATCATAGACCTTTACAGTAATTGTTAGAAAGTAAATTCCCATATAAACCAGCACTAACTGTTGTACATTCATTAAAACGATTCCAAACAGATCACCATTTGGAGCTAGTAATCTAAAGATAACTTCCGTAGCCCCAGAAAATTTATACGTCCAGATATAAAGACTGTTGATTATAACTTGGAATAGTGCGAATACTCCTCTTCTAATTGATTGTTTTGGAGAGGAATAAGTGAAAAACGCAAATGCGCTGATTAAGAGACCAAATGCAGTTATCCAGAATAATATCGTATTATATTTTCTTTCTGTTAATCCAATTTGTAAACCTCCAGGAAGAGGGAGATCACTTATGATCGTAAAGGTTGCGTATGGCACTACAAGAGTCAGCACAACATACACCATAGAAAAAACAAACCCTCTTACCATGTTTTTACTTGCGCCCATATTTATTATTCACCGTTTATATTGAAATCTCATTATTTATAATTTGGGTTTGAAAATGCATTAATCCTAAGGTATATGTTCCGCTTACGGTAATATTAGCAAGTAAACGTGTAGCATTCACATCAACATATAAAGGATCAGGTAGATTTTTAAAATCGCTAGCGTTAAATACTTCATTCAAGGCCTTTCCTTTGAGTATATCCGGAAATGTCTGAGTGACATCAAGGATTTCGACAAATGGTGAAGTCGTGTTATATTTCATAGCAACTTGAAATCCTAAAGAAAAATCCGTGAGATCATAATATCCGGAATTATTTACGAAGAAAGGGACTGAAATATAGGAATTTTCGGGATTTAAGTAATCAATATTAAAATCTACATCTCCATCTGGTACGCGAACATTTTGGGGATTAGAAAAGATATTGAATGCCGATAAGGCTCCTAAGGCAGATACAATTGACATCGAAAGAGTTAAGACGAGAACGAGAAGTCTAATAATCCATCTAAAGACTCGTGCGGCTCTCATTTTATACCATTTTCCGTATTAAATGTATATTCTATTTTGTTGTTAGATTGTAAATACTATTGTTTATATAAATCTGGTAAATTTAAATATTGATATTTTTATACAAATTTATCAGCATTATATACTCTCAAATGATATTGTAGAAAGAAAACCAGAAAACTCTTTTAATTCAAAATATCTCTACCAGGGAGTAATTTTAAGATAAGATTTTTCAATTCCGAAGAATAAAAAGAAAAAGAAAGATATGGGTTTTAACCCAAGAAAACGGTTGCGACCGTAAATCACCGACCTTCTAATATTTGTAAGGTCGGGTCATTTTTTATAAATAAATTATATATTTTAATTACATTTTCCATTTTTTCTGAGTACTAAAGAACTTGTCTTTCTTCCCCAACGCCTCCAGTGATCAACATCAACGCATACTTTCTTAAAGCTCTTTAAATCCTCCAAAAAGTCCTTATCGATATACACATCAATGGGAGATTCTCCATTTCCATTGAATTGTACATTTTTATAAGGTTCGAACCTATCGTACGTCACGACACTGTCCTTTTCGTAAAGTTGTACTACGTCTGTACAGAAAGGTCCCGATCAAGAACGACCGGAGTATTGAAATATTACCAGTGCCATGTTGTCGGGATTCTTCTTTTCAGAGTATTTTCCGAGTTGATCTTTGATTAGCTGAGAAGCTTCCTCAGAGATATCTATTCTCATAATTTTACACCGACTTTTATTATACTTTCTTATATATCCAAAACAAGTAAAATCTTTACTTTTTAAATTAAAATCTCATTTATAACTAAATCTTATAAAAAGAAAGAATTAGAGGGAATTAATTATTTTCCTATCGTTTATATGTGAATTTTCTTTCATAATTTTCTTAAACAAACGCTCGCAAGCGTAAATCATTAATCCTCTAGAATTTATAGGATTAACTCATTTTTTTTTAGCCGTACACATTTGAATCTTTTTTAAAGAATAATATACCTATCTCCTTACCCTTGATTTCTCCTTGAGCCACGTCAATAAGTAATTTTTTCTTGCTTTTGAGTTCCGGGATAATTTCTTTTTCTATATATACCTCAATGTCTTTTCCGTTATTTTTACGCTTCCATAATATGAATTCTGAACGTTCCTTTTTCATTTTAGATTTTTTTACTAATTCAACAACATTACCGCATGCCGTCATTGTTCAGTTTGCTGATTTATAATAGAATATCGCTATAACCAAGTGGTCCAATACATTATCATTCTTTAATTCTTTCTGACGATTCTCAATATAATTTTTCGCAGAATTTGAAAATTCAACGAAAATAGTCTTTTTCACCAATTCTGTAGTTTTTATTTTATTAGCTTCATAAAATTTTGATTTAATTACAAGTAATATAAACAAATACTGAATCTAAAATGTTCGTAAAAGAACAATCACAGTTTAAATCTAACAAATTCATTTTACATATCTGTAAAGTTCAGCTTGTAATAAGAGTAAAATTTCCAAATCAGCAAAGATTAATGTCAACTCACTTTATACATTTTGACGCATTTATGAGAAATGTCCCAAAATATTAATTTGTCATCTATTATTTAAAGAATTAATCTTTAAATGTGATTTTAAATTCTTTTAAAAAATTTAAATAAAAAACGTATAAATGAGAAACTATGGAAAATCTAAACGCACACAGTAAAAAAGCTGAGGAAGTAGTTGAAGCTCTGGATTCGAACATAGAAAAAGGATTAACAGAAAATCAAGTACAACAAAGGCTTGAAAAATACGGTAAAAATGAGTTAAAAAAAGAAAAAGGGAAAACCGCATGGGATCTTTTTATAGGACAATTTAAGGACTTTCTTATCTATTTACTTTTATTTGCGATTTTAATTTCTGTAATTATCGGATTTTATAACCTCAGTAGAGGCGAACCGGCCACTGAATTTACAGATGCAATCGTTATCGCAATTATTTTAGTAGTGAATGCCATATTGGGTTTTTACCAAGAATACAAGGCTGAAATGGCACTAGAAAGTCTAAAAAAGTTAGCGCCAAGGTTTGCTAAAGTCCGTAGAGATGGAATTGTCAAGGAGATTGACATTGAACAAGTAGTTCCCGGAGATATTGTGTTAGTTGAAGAAGGAGATAAATTTCCCGCGGATTTAAGAATCTATAAAGAATTTTCCCTCTACGTGGATGAGGCAATTCTTACAGGAGAATCAGAACCAGTAAAGAAGTCGACTAAACCTGTTGACCAAAAAGAAATTTTAGCAGATAGAAAAAACTTAGGGTACATGAACACCATAATTACCAGGGGAAACGGAGAAGGAGTCGTTATTGGTACAGGAATGACAACAGAAATAGGGAAAATTGCGGAAAGCCTTCAAGCTGAAGAAACTGAACAAAGTCCTTTCCAAAGAGAAGTAGACCAATTTGGAAGGACCTTAGGAATTATAATTATAATTATATGCGCTGTAGTATTTTTCTTAGAATTATTTCTAATTTTAATCGGAAATGCATGGACTATTCCACCAGAAGCTGTTGATGAACTCATTCTTGCTTTCGAGATCGCAATAAGTTTGGCGGTATCGGCGGTTCCCGAAGGTCTTGTAGTTGTTATAACCGTAGTGATGAGTATCGGAATGCGAAAAATGGCGAACCGAAACGCATTAGTTAGGAAATTAACCGCAGTTGAGACATTAGGAAGGGTAAATATAATTTGCTCGGACAAAACAGGGACATTAACCAAGAATGAAATGACAGTCGTAAAGGTATTTCTTGGTGGAAAGGAATATGATGTTAAAGGTGTTGGATACACAATAGAAGGGAAGATCCTTAATGAAAATGACGAACCTCTTTCTATGGATACACCTTATTTGAAAAGATTCTTAGAAGTTTGCCAATACTGTAATAATGCAAATGTATCCTTAAAAAAAGGTTCAGACAAGGAAACGGAAACTGTAGGAGATCCAACAGAGATTTGTTTAAAAATACTTTCAATGAAAATGGGATTAGAAACTGAAGCTGAAAAGCTTGATGAGATTCCTTTTGATTCGGACAGAAAGATGATGTCAGTAGCAGTAGATATTGATGGTAAAAAGTATTCCCTAATCAAAGGCGCTCCTGACATCCTGTTGGAAAACGCTTCAAAAGCTGTTGTAGATGGAGAAGTTAAACCAATAGATAATTTTAAAGAGGAAATCTTAGAAAAGAACGAAGAGTTTGCCAGAAACGCTCTAAGAGTTTTAGGATTTGCCTTCAAACCTCTTGATGAGGATTATGAACAAGAAAACATGGAACAAGATTATATTTATCTTGGATTAACAGGAATCATTGATCCTCCTCGAGATGAAGTAAAAGCAGCAATCAATGAAGCGAGACAAGCAGGTATTAGAACTATTATGATTACTGGAGATCACAGAATTACCGCCATGGCTATTGCTCACGATATTGGTTTAACAGAATCTGAGGAGGCAATAACGGGGAAGGATATAGAAGAGATGTCCGATGATGAATTATTAGAAAAAGTAAAGACTGTTGATATTTATGCACGAGTCACCTCTGAACATAAACTTCGAATTCTTAAAAAATTGAAACAATTAGGTAAGGTTGTGGCTATGACTGGAGATGGAGTAAATGATGCTCCAGCTGTTAAAGGAGCAAATGTTGGAATTGCTATGGGCATTAAAGGTACTGAGGTAACTCAAGAAGCTTCTGAGATGATACTAATTGACGATAATTATGCCACAATTATAAACGCGATAGAAGAAGGAAGAGGTATCTATGAAACCACGAAAGGATTCTTTAGATACATGCTTAGTACGAACTTCGACGAAATTTTCCTAATCATCGTTGCCTATATTATGTTGAAACTTTTTGAATGGGGAGTTATTGGAATTTTCTTCGCATTTCCGATTAAGCCACTTCAAATCTTGTGGCTAAATATAGCTACAGATGGAATACCGGCTATGGTCCTTGGATTGACGCCGACTGACCCAGATGTTATGAAGGATGAACCCAGAAAAGGGTTTACTTTAATCAATGAGATAAAAGGTCCAGTGCTCCTCTTGGGAATCTACACTTCAATAACCGACATCACCTTATATTTAGCTCTTTGGATTTGGTTAATTCCTGCGTGGACGGCTGCTGGTATTGATCCAATGCTGACAGCGGCAAATTCAGCCTATGCGGTAAGCTTAGCACAAACTATATTATTTACTAATCTTGTTGTTTGTGAGTTGCTATTCGTATATGCGTGTACTTCAAACAAAAAACCTTTCTATAAATTTCCGAATAAACATCTATTCTGGGCTACGGGATTATCATTTGCATTACAATTGATTATGTTATATACACCGATGGGAACATTATTCCATGTAGTTCCGCTATTCCGATGGGAATACTGGGTCACACTAATTATCGCAGCTTTCAGCGTATTTATAGTTGATGAGATTCGCAAATACTTGATAAGGTTAAAAGATCGAGAAAGATTATCACTTCTAAGCTAATAATCTATTTTTATAACTTTTATTTTTTTCTTATTCAACTTATCTAACTTCTAGAATTTATATAATCATTCTTTTAATTCAACGAATGATAGTTGTTTTCTTAAAAATTTTTATACCTCCAAAAGACATAAGTATCGTTCAAATATATACTAATAGCTCTTAAACTATTAAATATCAAATAAAAAAGGGTATATATTTATAAATCTCAACTTATAAGCCTACAAATTATATGAAAATAAACATACTAAAGATAAATTAAAGATAAACACTTCCTTAAAATTAAATCAAAATATTGTTAATTTTTCAAAGATGATAAACGCATATCATAAAAATATAGAAGATTTGTATGATTCATTAGATACTGATGAAAAAGGATTAAACACCTCAGAAGCTGAAGAGCGTTTACAAAAATACGGTAAAAATGAATTAGCGGCAGGAGAAAAAACTTCTCCTTTTGTAATCTTTCTTAATCAGTTTCGAGATCTGCTTGTAATTATATTAATCGTTGCGGGATTAATAACAGCAGCAATTGGAATAAGTGAAAATGATCCAAATGTCATAATAGAAGTTATTGCAATAACAGTAGTTATTGTCTTAAATGCTGGACTTGGGTTCTATCAAGAATATTCCGCTGAAAAAGCAATCGAAGCTCTACAATCTTTGGCAAAAAGTGAAGCTATTGTACTTAGAGATAATGAAAAAGTAAAACTGAAAGCAGAATCCTTAGTTCCGGGGGACATAGTCTTTTTAGAAGCGGGAAATGTTGTTCCCGCTGATATTCGCTTGATTAAAAGTTACGAAATTAGCGTAAGCGAAGCCATATTAACTGGAGAATCGGTACCGGTTCGAAAGGTCACTGAAATCGTCCCCCAAGACACTCCTTTAGCTGAAAGAAAAAATATGGTGCATAAAGGAACTACAATTTCTAGCGGTTCTGGAAAGGGCTTAGTTACAGAAACGGGTCTTGAAACAGAACTTGGAAAGATCGCCACCTCTTTATCGGAAATTGAGAGAGAAGAGACCCCTATTCAGAAAAAGTTAAATCTCTTAGCAAAGCAGCTTACACTCTTCATAATAATTATAGCAGCTAGTATTTTCTTTGTTCAAATAATAGTTGTAGGATTAGAAGAATTTACAGAGTTATTTATTTTTGCTATTGGGTTGGCAGTTGCTGCTGTTCCAGAAGGTTTACCTGCGGTAATGACTCTTTCATTGGCTATTGGTGTAACTCGAATGGCCCGCAAAAACGCTTTAATTCGAAAACTTCCCGCAGTGGAGGTTCTTGGTTCCAGTACGGTAATTTGTACAGACAAAACGGGCACATTAACCAAAAATGAAATGACGGTTAAATTAGTTTGGACTGTTCAAAAACAATATGATGTCTCTGGTACGGGTTATACAAAAGTAGGGCATATAATAAAGCAAACTACTGCTAGGGAAATTGAACCTGATTACCGACCAGAATTAGAATCACTCATTGAGATCGCCGCTCTTGCTAATGAAGCATCTGTAGAATCTCAAGGCGAAGAAAAACCATACAAAACATTTGGCGATCCAACCGAAGTCGCATTATTAATCTTAGCTGAAAAGGGACAGACTATAGATAAAATTAAACAAAAATGGACAATTGAATATCTATTTCCATTTGATAGTAATAGGAAGCGTATGAGCGTTATCGCAAAAGAATCCGAAACTGGAAAATATAGAATCATGGTTAAGGGAGCACTTGACATTCTACTTGATCATTGTATTAATTACGTAGAAGAAGGAAACGTAAATGATTTAGAAGCTGAGAGGAAGGAAAAAATTATTACAATAAGTGAGCGGTTATCAGCAAATTTTGCTTATAGAATTTTAGGATTTGCTTATAAGGATATAGAACAAGAAGAAGCTGAGACTTTACTTCAGGAGCGAAATGTTGAAAAAGTGGAAAATGACCTTACATTTATCGGATTTGTCGGAATGATAGATCCACCAAGAAGCTCATCAAGACCTGCAATATTAAAGGCAAGAGAAGCGGGAATTCGTGTTATAATGATTACCGGAGATCACCAAGAAACGGCAAAAGCAATTGGAAATGAAATCGCCTTGTCTATAGGAAGCGAACCAATTACAGGTAAAGAACTGGATACTATGTCTGAGGAAGATCTAAGAAATAAGGTTAAAGACACTGAGATTTTTGCCCGAGTGAATCCATCACATAAATTGAACATAATTAATGCTCTCAAGTACCATGATGAGATTGTTGTTATGACCGGAGATGGTGTAAATGATGCCCCTGCACTAAAAAGGTCAGATATAGGGGTTGCTATGGGGATAACTGGAACGGATGTTGCCAAAGAAGCAAGTGATATGATACTTGTAGATGATAATTTTGCTAATATTATTGAATCAGTAGGTGAAGGAAGAAGGATATACGATAATATTAAAAAATTTATTAGTTATTTATTATCTGCGAATGCCGGAGAAGTATTAACAGTGTTAGCCTTAGTTTTATTTGGTCTTATCTTCTTCCAACATATATTTATCCCAATCTTAGCAATACAATTATTATACATTAACTTGGTTACGGATACTTTCCCCGCTCTTGCTTTGGGAGTTAGCCCTCCAGAAGAAGATATAATGCAAAGAAAGCCTAGAGATCCCAAGGAACAGCTCCTCAATAGGAAATTAATTATTTTTATAATTTCATTCGGATTACTGAATGCATTAGGATGTATTATTCTATTCCTTTGGAGTGTTGATTTTAATTTAGCGTTCAATATTCAGACATTTGATCTCACAAGACAGAGGACCATTATTTTTGCTGCTTTAGTTACCTATCAAACCATACAGTGCTTATCTGTAAGCCAAAATGTTACCATCTTCTCCAAGAAAACGTTAGAGAATAAGATTCTAATCGGAGCAGTTTTTATTGGTATCTTATTACTCATCTTTGCTATTTACATTCCATTTATGCAAATCTTCATAAGAACTTATCCTCTGCAAGCAATAGATTGGCTAATGATACTAATAACAGCGATTCCAATCCTACTATTCCAAGAACTCTATGAAAAGTTTGTGTTTGAGGCAGAAAACGATAATTTAAGAGATCATATCTAAGATTAAAGTTAAATTAAAGTTAAAATACATATCTCCCATTTTTTTTATATATTTATATTTTTTAAAAATCATTATATGCCAATTTTAAATCCCTATTAAACTGATTTTAGATATATATTAATTTAGAATAATCTTAACCTATCAATTCAGAAATGTTTAAGGCTAAAAATTATATACAGAATGTTTGGCAAGGGATTTAAATTCATTAAATTAATGTAAGATGTAAGATCCTCAATTATAATACTCATACCTGGGAAATGCTGGTAGCGAATTTATAATATAAAGATCTGAAATACCCTTTCCTTTTTGATTTTCTTCTAACTAAAGATCACATTAGAATCCTATAAATAATAGGTTTTTTATCTCTATTGAAGTAAGGGAATTTCTATTGTTCTCGAACCAAAAAAACTCTTTCGGATCTAATTTTTACTCTTAGATAGGTTGGAAAATCCATTTTAAACGATTCTAATTAAAAAAATCTTGGATTAGTTCTCAATTAAATTCAGTAGTTCATCCGTTAAATTTGTCTTTAACCCAAATCTGCCTATTCTTTAATTTATTTTAATTAATTTTAAATTTTTACTATAATTCTATTTAATATTCAAGATAAATTAACATAGTTCTATATCATACTTTAACGAGATAACTATAATGAGTGTATCAGAAATTTTAAAGCAGAAAGCAGATTCCGGACAAAATGTTCTTACCGAATACGAGTCTAAGGAACTTTTAAAAGAAATTGGAATTCCAATCCCCGCCCAGGAACTAACGAAAACTAAAGAAGAAACGGTCTCTATCGCTGGGAAAATAGGTTTTCCTGTTGTTTTAAAACTCATGGCAGAAGATGTAGTCCATAAGTCAGATGTCGGAGCAGTTAAGCTTAACATTAATACCAAAGAAGAGGTAGAAAAAGCTTATGATGAGTTAATGGAAATCCCTTCCGAAGAGGAGAAACAGATCTCTGTACAAAAACAAGAAGATGAGCCAATTACGGAACTAATCATCGGAATGACCACAGACCCCCAATTTGGACCTGCTCTTATGTTCGGCATCGGAGGAATTTTGGTCGAGCTCTTAGAGGATGTAAGCTTTCGAATTGCCCCTATTACGGAATACGATGCAAAAGAGATGATTCACGAAATTAAAGGATTTCCACTATTAAATGGATTCCGAGGGAAACCGAAAGCAGATATCGATGCGATTGTTGACACCTTAATGAAAATTTCCGAATTTGTTATGGATCATCCTGAGATTTACGAGATGGACTTAAATCCAGTCTTTATTTACAAAGATGGAATTAAATGTGTTGATGCTCGTATTATTCTCAAAGAATCGGAAGAAGAAGTACAAGAGTAAATTTTTTTAAATCTTTTTTTCATTCACATTCTTATCTTTTAGATTTAGTCTCTTTTCAAGTAGAAAACTTAATGGTACTAATTGTACTAATTTAATAAAGTAGATACTTATAAGGAGATACTTATCTTTATTCCAGCAATTTTAAAGAATATAAGACATTTTATCACATCCTTTTGCATCCTTTTGCATCCTTTTGCTTCTATTCTTATCCTTGGTTTTTTTCATAATATCATAGTTCTGAGAAATTTTAAATATCTCTATGAGAAATATGTTCTTAATCCTTCTGAAAATTCTGTATAGTTGGTTCTTATTGGAATACAAAGCACAAAAGTATAGTTTAGAAGAGTTTCCCGATTTAAAAGAACTTCGAGAATATATGGTTTCAGGCCCAGTAGAGCTCTGCATCGAAAGAGCTAAACTAATGACCGATTTCTTGAAGAAAAAAGGGGGACTTGATTATACTGACCCCTTTACCCGCCAAGCTGAGATTTTATATCACATATTGAACAATAAAAAACCGAATATCTTTCCCGGAGAATTGTTAGCAGGTTCGACAACTTCAAAACGAAAAGGTGTACTACTATACCCAGAGTTTTTAGGATTAGGAATATGGCCCGAGCTCCTTTCAATTTCTATAAGAGAGAAAAATCCGTACAAGATTTCAATTGAAGACATCATGGAATTGGATCAAAATGTTTTTCCCTTTTGGATGGATAAAAGCGTGCCGGAATTAGTCAGACGAAAGCTAGGAGATGAGGATATCAGCTATAGATTACATGAGAAACTTTTCCTCTATATGGTCAGCAAATATAACTGTCAGAGTCATACTATTCCAGATTATAAAAGAATACTAAAGTATGGAATAGTAGGTTTAATTCAAAAGATTGATGATAAATTAGAACAAGCAAACGATCAAAATAAGTTGTTCTATAATGGGTTAAAAACAGCCTTAGAAGGGGTTGTAATCTATTCTAAAAATTTAAGCAAGGAAGCCAGAAATCAAGCTGAAGCGTGTCAAGATCAAAAACGGAAACAAGAATTGGAAAGAATCTCAGAAATATGTGAAAAAGTTCCCTTACAACCCGCCACTACATTTAGAGAAGCACTACAAAGCATTTGGACTACAATGAATGCCTTATATCAAGAACAAAATAATGTAGGATTTTCAATAGGACGAATTGATCAACTTTTAAATCCATATTATCTAAAGGACCTTCAAGAGGGAAGAATTACTCAGAAAGGAGCCATAGAGTTATTAGGGCATTTTTGGGCTAAAATTGGCGATAATATTCCCTTAGTTCCCGAGAACGGAGAGAAACTGTTTGGAGCAACAGGCTCAAATCAAGCTATAACCATTGGAGGATGTGATAAAGAAGGGAAAAACGCGGTAAATGAAACCACGATGTTATGCTTAGATGTCGCAGAACTATTAAAAATAAGAGACCCAAATCTTAATGCGCGAGTTAGCCCCGATGACCCCGATGTTTATTCTCAACGTTGGTCAGAAGTGATTGTTAATACCGGCTCAACACCCTCACTAATCAATGAACGGGCAGTGATTCCCGCATTAGTGAAAACAAATTTACTGTTAAAAGATGCGAGAGATTATGGGCTAGTCGGATGTCTTGAACCCAACTCAAATGGAAGACATTTTGGACATACAGGAGCAATTCTGATAAATTTAATTGCCGCATTGGAGTTAGCGTTATACAACGGAAATTCGAGAAGAGCTGAAAATTTAGGACCAAATACTGGAAAGATTACTCAAATTCGAGATTTTTCTCAATTTATGAAGGCAGTAAAAACTCAACTGGAGTTTATTATCAAAAATGCTACGAAATTAAATAATGCGTGTGGGGAGATCTATAAATATTTACACCCTCAACCATTACTTTCCGCAATTTTTGAAGGACCAATTGATTCGGGACGTTCATTACTTCAAGGAGGAGCAGTGTATAATTCCTCAGGAATTGCATTTATCGCATTGACAGACCTTATCGATTCACTTTATAGCATTAAAAAATTGGTATTTGATGAGCAAAAAGTAGATTTTAAATCACTTTTAGAGATCATTGATTCAGATTTTAAGAAGGATCCTAAAATGCTCGCTCTCGTAAGGAATAAATTAGCACACTTTGGTAATGGAATTGAAGAGGTTGACGATATTGGGAATGAAGTAATTGATTTTCTTTATAAACTTTGTAGAAACACTAAAAATTATAGAAATGGATACTACAATCCGGGGTATTGGTCAATGACAATTCATAGCGGGTTTGGCAAAATAACCGGTGCATATCCCCACGGAAAGAGAGCAGAGGAGGCATTGGCAAGTGGATTAACTCCAGTTTCATTCGGACAAAAAAATGGTCCTACGGGGGTTTGTAATAGCTTGGCTTTTCTGGACTCAAGTAAAATGCCTAATGGGATGGCGTTAAATTTAAAATTTAATAAGGGATTGTTTAAAACTCCTGAAAAGCTCAATTTGCTTCAAGATTTGATTAAAGCATATTTTTCAAAGGGAGGGATGCAAGTTCAATTTACGATTCATGATGCGAAGACTTTAATGGATGCTCGTGAAAATCCAGACGCATACCCCGATTTGATGGTGCGTATTTCCGGGTATACTGCTTATTTTTCCGACCTCAACGACCATATGAAAGATGAAATCATTAGTCGGGCACTCATGCATCTTTGATTTGATTTTGTTTCTTAACCAAAATTGCACTTAGCAACCTTTTAAGCATAATAGAATGAATGAATATATAAATAAAATATAAATAAATGGTATGTAAACAATAATGGTAATTTAGTATGACTGGAAAAAAGAAATCGTCAAAAATTCTCACATGGATCACCCAAAAATTATTGGATTATTCCATAAAAAAGATGATAAAGGGTGCCAAAAAGGACTA
>CAZZIC010000122.1:0-3015 GCA_964653985.1 uncultured archaeon
ACCTTGAAGGTATTTTCAATGTCAAAAATTCTCATCCCACCGACAATGGTAATTCCTTCCTCAAAGAGAATGTCAGGTATTAAGCCCGCAGAGGGTCCAATGAGGATAAAATCTTTGACTCTGTTTCTGTAGAGTGTTAATATATTTTCCAAGGTATTATTGATTAGAGCTGTTCCCGTACAGAATAAAATATCGGTGTCTAAAGCGTTTTCAGAAAGATCGTCGATGGTATTTAAGACTGTACAACCTTTAAACTGATCCAAGGACGCGGTTCTATCGATTATAGTAATTGATTCTGTAATTTTATTTACCTTCCTAATTAATGGTTTTATTAGCCCGATAAACGTGACGCTGGAGGACTCCATAATATTTAGATGCTTTATCAAGTCAACTTCCAATTTCTTGTAGTCTATGAAGCTCATTATGTACTGTGAAATCGCATTTAGAGTTGCAATACCAACGATTTTCTGGATTGAAAGGGGTAAAAGGCACCATTCGAGTACTTTTAAGAAGGGATGATCGGCAATCCTTCCCGCCAATTTTATTTTCGAGCATGCTTCATGAGAAACAACATCAGGAAGGGTATAAGCAAGCCCCATAAAACTCCGACCTTTCGCATTTATCTCAACTCCCGTGTAGCCCAGACCAATAACAACCTTGCTAAGTTGAGGCAACTTCTTACTCTCAACTTCGAATATGTCTTTTACTTTCTCTAAGGTCTTAGATATTACGGTATCATTCATAAGAATTCTAATTGTTTGAGTGTGTTCGTTTAGAATTAACGAAATATGGCTAAACCATACATATTCATATTCGTATCATTCTTTTATTTAATATAGTCTTCTAAAATGAAGTTCCTTAATACTTTTTTTGTTATAGTTATAATTAATGGATCTTTCTCTTTATGAAATATTATCCTATTTTTACAAAAAACCAGAAAGGGAGAATTTTATACCTTAAATTCATTAGAAAGATAAAAAAGGGAGAATCTTATACCTTAATCCTTTATAAGGTAAACTTTTTCTGATTAATTAAGAATATAAAAAATATATTAAACAATAATTATAAAATATTCACGGGGGTATTTTGTTAAAATGGTTAATAACTCTAAATTATTTGGAGAAATGAAAAAATATCGGGGAATTGATGAAAAAAATTATTATAAAAATTTACTTAAAGATGTTATTAAAGAGATGACGAAAAATGAAGATGACACAAAAGAGATTAGATGTCCTGTCTGTAGTGAAATTAACAATAGAAATGATAAATACTGCAAAAATTGTGGCGCAAAAATCAAATATTCCTTCTTAGATTTCTTAGGAAGAAGAGATAAAGTAGTAATATAAAAAGTTTTTTTTTATTTTGTATTTAATTTTTTATTCTTCGTATATATAATCCAAAGATTAAAGATTCTAATGATTACTTATCAAGTTTTTATTAATTTTTTAAGTTTGACTTAGATCATATAATTTTTATCTTATAACCAAAATTGCCCTATTAATTTTTATAGGTATAAATCATTTCAAATTTAATTTTAAGCTCTTTTTGAACTCAATGGAAGATCCAAGCGTGCTACTTGATGAACCAATTTTCTATGAATTTTCTATGAATATTTTTCTTTACATTGAAACCCTGTAATTAATTTGCTAACTTTTGAAATAATTTTTTAATAGAACTGATTTGTAGATTTATCATTTAACACCAAAAAAATTTTAAATCTCTATGTAAGAGATATAACTATGGATTATATTATCATTGAAAATGAGAAAATTGGTCAAGTTGAAGCGAAGCTGCTTAGAGACAAGAACCCCGAAACTATTGAAGCAATAACTAACGCCTTACCTCTCGATCTTAACCTTTCCCGATGGGGTGAGGAATTATACGGCTCCATCCCCGTCGAAATCGAGGAAGAAAACTCTCAAGTTGAGTGCGAGGTCGGAGATGTAGGCTACTGGCCGCAAGGAAACGGATTTTGCATATTTTTTGGGAAGACCCCCGCAAGTAAAGGTGATAAACCCGTTGCCGCATCACCCGTTAATATCTTCGCCAAAATTGAAGGAGATCCAAAAATCTTTGATCAATTCCAAAATTTTAAGGGAAAAGCGAAGAAAGGAGAATAACTACAAATTTAATTTCTCCATTTCTATTATTTTATTTTGTTTTCTTTAACCTTTATTCTCTAAAATAGGACTTTATTTTTCGATTTGGGGCAATTCGGCGAGATATAAACTGCCATCGTCATTAGATAATATTTCACAATTCCAACCAATACTTTCTGCTACCTCTTGTAATGTATCGGGATCAACATGCAAAATCTGGAACATCTCCCCTTTAATCCCTTTATATTCTATTTGTATACGAATCTCCCCGCGAAATCTTCCCGATTCAATGTTTTTTTCTTGATATTTGATGTGTTTGGGATTATCTGTTTCTCGGACATCCATTGAATCCATCAGAACTTTTCCACCAGGATTAAGTAAATTCTCTTTTACAAATTTTAGAAATATCTTGAGACCCTCAATATCTTCAACAAATCCTATCGAGCAACCCAAAATTAAAATCGTATCAAAATTCCCCCCTTCTAACTGATAAGGTGTTTTACATTTTACGTGTTTTATTCCTCTTTTCTTCATTACCTCGCAAGCCTTTTGGGAAATATCAATCGCTAAGACATTTAATCCTCTCCTTTGTAATTCTAAACTATGACGACCAGCCCCTGCCCCAATATCCAAAACTTTACCTCGACATTTTTTAATTGCGATTTTTTCTCTCTTAGGAAAATCTGAATATTCACAAAAATAACCTTTTAGAAAATCTTCAGTCTTTTGTCCATCATCTCTATGATAAATTATCTTGATTTTGTGATTTCCATTATGATAATCTTCTAATGCTGATCCAAACGGTTCCATTGCTTTTTTGGACATATTATATTATTGAAACTCTAAAATATAAACATTTCTAAGCATCGACAATATTTAAACAAGGATTTTGTAGTTTATTTTCATAAATTATTTT
>CAZZIC010000122.1:3115-13061 GCA_964653985.1 uncultured archaeon
AAGCATCGACAATATTTAAACAAGGATTTTGTAGTTTATTTTCATAAATTATTTTAAATATTGTAGATATTTATTTTAAAATAATAAGGAAGAGAAATAATTAAAAATACTCTAGATCTCTCTTTTCAAATATGCTAAATGTCAAAATGAGTGAAGATAAATTACTAGAAGAGATTAAAGCCAAAATATTTCTATTAACTGGAGAGAAAATAAATCAACAAGAACTTATTGATAAATGTTTAAAATATTCTTACAATCATTTTGAAGACTTTATCCAAGAGGAAATCAGAACTCCAAAACTATCAAAAAATAAAATCCAACAAATTCTTAGTAATACCGTAAAATTTAAAGATTATATTCCTGAAAAGACAGATGATGAAGTAATTTACGGATTATAGTCTAAAACCTATTCTGTATTAATCTTTTCAACATCTTCAATTACTCCCGTTTGCTTGTTTATCCTCACTCTATATTTAACTCTATTTTCTGAGAAAAGATTTTCAAGAAAACTTATGTAAAGATCAAAAAAATCATCGTATTCTTCTTTTTTTTCAATATCAAAATTTAACCAATTAATCAACTTTCTTCCGCTTAGATTGATATCTAAACCCTTAATATCAGAGATAAAATCTTTTGCCTTGTGAACTGCTTTCTCGAAATTAATCGTCATTTCATTCACCATTCTCTTAATAATAATGATATTGAATTATTCTAAATATTTTTTTATGATCGATTTTAAGCCCCAATTAATCTCAAGAGTTTTTTATATTATATTTGATAATTTTATTTCAGAGCTCTTCTCAATATGAAGGATCGTGATACCTCGGTATGTATGTTTGATCATGAAAGTGTGCTTTCGCGCTGAATGATATATATCTGGGTGATATCCTAGTATAACGGTCTTGACAGCTGCTATTATTGGTTAAAAATTGGATTACTAATTTTAAAAACTATTCTTTTTTTTTTTTAAGTTTTATCAAATTAAACTTAACATGATAATAAATGAATTTCTTCACATATAGGAAAATTTAATCCAGGAAAATTCCATATAATAATTAATGTGATAATTTATCATAACCTTTTTATAATTCCATCAAAATGCTTATCGAATGAAATAATAGCTTCACAATTTAATAGATTCTTTAAGAATATTAAAGATGCTTCAGCAAAACTAAGAATCTTTTTAGGTGTTGAATATTTAGAAATAATCTCAGAGATAAGTTTATAATCATTTTCTAAAAAGTATATAATTTCGAAAAAGCAGTCATTACTCCAAAATAATTGATTAAGTTTACTAATAGCATCACTATTACCCTTAGTACGAGCATTCATTAATGTATAAGTTTCATTAACGACCAAACTTGAGGTATAATAATTGTGTAACTCTAATTTTAAGTTATCAGATAATTCAATAGCTCTCTCATGATATCTATCATTTTTTACTTCTAAGGCAAATAGAAATCCAGTATCTATTAGAATTTTCATGAAAAATTAGGTGAAATTTATTATTTATTAGAAAAACCATATATTAATTCATCATCTGACTTGTCTAAGTCATATAATTGATATTCTTCAGCATTGGATATAATTCTTTTAATTATTACCGAAACTGGTTCTTGGAATTTCTTCTCCTCTCTAACTAATTCTTCAATATGAGTCTTGGAAAACTTTAAGCACTTATTCAATATTTCTTCATTAGTAAACTTTTTAGAATATTTCTTTTCAATTTCCTTTCGAATCTCTGTAATAATTTCTTCATTGTTTTTATTAACGCTAGTCATATTATATAATTGGTAATAATCAAATTTATTTTATATTCTTATTTCAACTAACTTGATTTAGCTAAATATCAAATAAAAAGGGTTTCACCCATATTCTCTTGAGATTTGCTCTTGAACGGAATCATGAGAATAACATTTCATTTCCAAGAAGGGAAATTAAAAATAACCTAATTATAAAACTTCAAATAATAGAGGAAAGCATATCTATCTCGAATATTATCCGAGATAGATTAGTGAGCAAGTGAATACTTTCAAGAGAAATAAATATCTAAAAGTTTTTACAATTTACCTTTTTTATTTTCCATATTCAGCTCCTCTAAAAACTATATTAATAAGAAGGGATATAATGAAATTATGAAAAAGAAATGGTATAGCGGAAAAGTATATCTTATAACTGGAGCTACTGGAGCAATCGGTACAGAAGTTTGTAAGAGATTTGCTCCGTTTGGTCTGAGAATGTATCTTTTAGACCTCCCCAATCCCGATTCAACAGATCTTATTAATGAATTAAAAAAGCTTGGGGCAGAATACGCCGAATTCATTGAATGTGATATAACAAATGAAGAACAGATTAAGGCAGCTATCTCTATAATCACAGAAAAAGAAGAGTATATTGACATTCTCCATAATAATGCTGGTATTGGTGATAGGTTTTCCATTGAGAGTGAAAATAGTTTTGAGAGATATAGGGAAATTATGGCAGTGAATGTCGATGGTATTTGGAAAATGCTTCAAGTTGCTTCTCCATACATTGGAAGACCCGCCCCCACTGATGAATATCCTGAACAAAGAGAAGGGCAGCTCATTTTCACTTCAAGTTCAGCAGGAAAAACTGGAATTCCATATTTAGCAGCATATAGTATGAGTAAACATGCATTAAATGCACTTGCAGATTCCTTACGTATGGAATATAAGATGGAGAATCATGACATTAAAGTAATAACAGCGTGTCCCGCCCCCGCAAATACTAAATTCTGGAAAAGTTCATCGGATTTAGGTGTGTGGTCAGAAAAATATCAGAAAAGAGGATTTTTATACCAGTATGTTACCGCAGAAGATATTGCTAAAAGAATAATTAAGGCTTCGAAAAAAGATAAAAAAGAGATCTTCGTTCCGCGTTGGTGGAAACTATTAGAGATTTTTAAAGTATTCAGTCACAGATTTATCGAGCGAATGTTAATAAAAATTGAAAAATCAAAAAAGAAAAAAGAATAGTAAATAAAATAACAACTTAGAGATAGTTTTTCTAATAACAGATTTTATTTTTGCTTTTGAGTCAGAAGAAATTCTATGAATAAACACGCGAAGAAGAAATCAAAAGATCCCAATATAACAATAATTATTGTAAGATCTCCCAGTAGATAATAGATTAAGCAATAGGAAAAGAAAGTTAATTTGCTTAAAATTCCAAGATATACTATCCCTCGATTCTTAGTAATATCTAATCCTACTATGAAATAACCGATCCCGTAAACAGCAATTAATCCGAGAAGCGAATGTAGAAAAAATAAGGTAGTAGGAGCAACAGATCCAAATAAGCTAAATATCGTAGAATAGAAGAAAATACTAAGTAATGTAAATGATGTAGCCATTATCCAGTTGAAGATCGCACCAACAATAAATAACCATTTATAATAAACTGTTCTTTCCATGAGTATATTTTTCTTTTGATAATTATTAAAGTTTGTATTCAAAAATTTTTAGAGATCTTATTACTTGGTATTTTAATTATTCGGTTTTACCTAATTTTTTCCTAGCTTTCCTATAATCTCGATCAACAATCCACCTTACAAGTTTAGGAAAATGTCGAGTCATGCGCCATATAAATCTTGCTTCTCCGGGAAGGATTTCAAATTTTTCATCTAGAATCCCTTGAATAAATTCTTCAGCGACTTCTTCTGGAGTAAGAAGACCTCCTCCTTCTGCGATCATTCTTAATTCCTCTGGTTTTGACTTATTTTCCTCATCAAATCCAGGAGTTTGGGTATCGGGAGGATATATAACACTTATCTTAATGTTATATGGTTTTAATTCATGTCGTAGGGCATCCGCCAACCCTCGAATTGCAAACTTAGTTGGAGTATAAGAAGAATATCCAATTAAACCGAGATATCCTGAAACTGAAGAAACAAATCCTATATATCCCTTTTCCCTTTCTAGTAAGTAAGGTAACAAAATGAGAGTAGGAACTAATTGTCCATAATAATTAGCTTCCATATTCTTCTTAAAATTCTTAAACTCCAGATTTTGAATATATTCAGGATAAGCATATCCAACACAATTAATTAAAAGGTCGGGAACATCGTATTGATTGATAAATTTCTCAATTAGAGGTTTTAATTTTTCTTCATCCGTTGCATCGCAAGAAATAGTTTCAATAAATTGGGATTCTTTATGTTTGAATTTATCGAGTTCATCAGCTGCCTTATGTAAAACTTCATCTCGTCTTGCAATAATACATACATTCCCTCCTAATAAGAGAATCTCTCTCGCCGTTGCTTTCCCAATACCTTGAGAACCTCCACAAATTATCGCATTCTTTCCCTTAAAGGGTTGTTTTTCGATTAATTTTTCCTTTGCCATGATAATCAAATCTTTCTTTTTATACTAAAGAGTTGTGTGCTTAAAACATATAAGGTTTTTTAGAAAACTGGAATTTAAGCTAATACTAAAAAAAGGAAAATCTCAATACTCATTTCAGTATCAAAAATTTAAAGTAGAAAGCAGAAATTTAATTCATAAAGTCTTATATTAACAATTAAAATGTATTTGGAACTATTATGAACAAAAATTTACCAGAAGAAATAAAAAATCTCCCCTATTGGGATCAAGATTTAGAGTTAGAAGAACGGGTTCAAGATCTTTTAAACAGACTTACTTTAGAGGAGAAGTTTAAACTCATTGCGGGAAAACACCATTGGTATACCAAGAGTATTGATAGATTGGGCATTGACCAATTTGCGATGACAGATGGCCCCCATGGAATCGGTCCACACAGTAGTAATGGAAAGGAGTGTACCTATTTTCCCCCCGCCATATGTAAAGGTGCAACATGGAATAGAAAACTTTCTTGGGAGTTCGGAAAGGCTTTAGCAGAGGAGGTAAGAGATATTGATTATCACATGATTTTAGGTCCGGGAGTTAATATTGATAGGACTCCTCTGTGTGGAAGAACATTTGAATACCAAACGGAGGATCCTTTTTTAAATAAGGAATTAGCTGTCCCTACCGTAAAAGGAATTCAGAGTCAAAGAATTGCCGCATGTGTTAAACATTATATATGTAATAATCAAGAAAAAAACAGATTTACCTATAGTGCGGAGGTAAGTCAAAGGGCTTTAGAAGAAATATATTATCCCGCATTTAAAGCTTGCGTAGAGGAAGGCGATGCTTGGTCTTTTATGGGATGTTATAATAAAGTAAACGGAATCTATGGTTGCGAACATGAACATTTATTGAGAGAAGTACTAATGAATAAATGGGGATTTCGAGGTTTTGTAGTATCGGATTGGAGAGCTACAGCAAACTGTGAAAGTCCTGAAACTTGCATAAAAGCAGGTCTTTCATTAGAAATGCCGCGTACTATTCAATATAAAAGACGATATTTGAGAAAAGCTTATAAAGAGGGGAAATTTAAAGAGGAGACACTGGACAAAAACGTTGAGAGATTACTCCGAGTAATGTTCTTAGTTGGTCTATTTGATGATAAAAAGACATTACCTAAAGGAAGTAGAAATACAAAGGAACACCAAACAATTGCGCGAAAAATTGCCGAAGAGGGAATTATACTCCTTAAGAATGAAAATAATTTACTCCCACTCGATGTCCAGAAAATTCAAAAAATAGCTATTCTCGGTCCTAATGCCGATAAAAAAATGGGAGAAGCGGGAGGTAGTTCTCAAGTAAGACCTCCATATGAAATTACCCCCTTAAAGGGCATCAAAGAAAAACTTGATGATACGATCAAAATAGTTGATGATATAGAGAGTGCGGACTATGTAATTTTAGTGCTTGGATTGAACCATGAACAGAACATGGATGCTGAAAATTTTGATAAAGAAACTTTGGAGCTTCCTAAAAGCCAGATTGAATTGATAAGCTCAACCATAGAAAAGAATGAAAATATAATCATTATTCTGATTAATGGAAGTCCTATAGTTATGGATCCATGGATTGAAAAAATACCTGTAATATTAGAAGCATGGTATCCCGGCATGGAAGGAGGTAGTGTAATCGCTGATATCCTATTTGGTGATATAAACCCCTCGGGGAAGCTTCCATTAACATTTCCAAAAAAACTTTCCGATTCTCCCGCTCATCAGTCTGAACGTCGATATTCGGATAATGAAAAAATCTATTATGATGAGGAGATTTTTGTAGGGTATAGATTTTTTGACCGAGAGAACATAGAACCGCTTTTTCCATTTGGATTTGGACTCTCTTATACTAATTTTTCCCTCGATAACTTAAAGGTTAATAAAAAGGACTTCTCATCAAATGATACCGTAGAAATTAAAGTTGATATAAAAAACACTGGAGATGTTGATGGTGCTGAAGTTATCCAACTTTATATAAAAGATTTAGAATCAAGTGCTGAACGACCACCAAAAGAATTAAAAGGATTTGAAAAAGTAGATCTTAAAGCTGGAGAAACTAAAACTGTCAAATTTAGCTTAAAAAAAGATGCTTTCGCTTTCTTTAATGAAGATAATAAAAAATGGCTTATTGAAGAAGGAGATTTTGAGCTTTTAATTGGAACTTCTTCACGCGATATTCACCTAAGATCCAAGGTAAGCTATATTGGATAAACAGTTCTTTCTTTTTCTTTAATTTTTTATCTATTTTTAAGGGCTTCATGTATAATTCTTCCTTGCGAATCTTTGGGTCTTGACAAATCAAGAATATGAGATATGGTTGGTGCCAAATCTGCCAGATCAATGTAGTGATTTAACTCTATATTTTCCTTGAAATCTGAACCGTACATTATCACAGGGGCACTTACCGAGAAATTTCCGAGCTTTTGAGTGGGAAGATAATACGCATGAGCTCCAAAGCAAGATTTTGCATCATATATTAAAGACTTTGACATAAGGTTAGGGGTCCTTTTAGCAGTGTTTAATTGATTTAATTTTCCATCAAAAATTTGATAGGGAGGTTCCAAAAAATATACAATATCCCCTACCCTGTCTCCATTTTGTCCTAGAAAAGACGCTTCTTCTTTTCTTAATGCGAGTTTCACAATTCTTTTATTATTTTCTGGATCTCTTAAACTATAAAGCGTTTCAATAACATCATCTCTCACCGATTCATATTCTGTCTTACTAACAATTCCTTTTGGATCTCTTCCTTTCAAATTGATCCAAATATAAGGGGGTTCTAAATAGGGAAATACTTTCGACTTCTTCCAGTCAATAAGAAATTCATTCTTAGACTTTTTCCATTTATACTTTAACAGATTCGCTTGAATAAGAGCTAACGGTATATTGACGATCTTCCATGCGGGAATCGCTCCATGATCTGCCGCAAAGATAACTGTAGTATTTTTATCAATAACCTTTTTAAAAAGTATTCCCACCATCTCATCAATAATCTTATAAGCGGTCTCTACATTTTCCCATGCTCTCTGTTCCTTTTCCATTGAGTAGATAGATGAATCCTTATATAAGAGTGCAAGTTCTTTATGATTAACACTATCCAATAGATGGACGTGAAAGAAACAAGTATCCCATTGAATTTTATTATGCGCATAAACCACGGTTTCTGCTAATGAAATTGCTTCTCTACGGGCATATATTAGGTAAGAATCTACATCCCCCGAAACCATATACTCAACTTCTCTTTCTTCCCCGGATAAATCTTGAGAGATAACATTTTTAATTATATCTTTCCCCAATGATTCTGGTTCAGTCCAGCCTTGTGTATTATAGACCGAACTACGCTCAATTTCTAAAGTATCACCGCTTCTATCTATGTTGAGAATTCTTATCTTTACGAGACAATCCAGTTTTCCGAAAGTTGTTGACAATTTCAAAGGAATCCATTTTTCTTGTTCCTCTTGATGGATGCTTAAATTTTCATTATTTTCTCCTTTGAATATTATCGTATCATATCCATTTCCTTTTGAATCAACAAGATAACCGATTAAATATTTCTCTTCATCAATTTTTCCATGCTTAAAAGGAATTGTAAATTTTAAGGGAGAAGACTCGCTTCTGAATGAGACTTTTGACATTGAGATTTCAAGCAATTGCTTATCTTGATCATCTTCATTTTTGGAAAATTCATATTTGCCAGAAGGTGCGATAATTCGTGGGAGAGATTCAGGTATCGGCCATACTAATAAGCTCATAGCTCCATTACTAAATTTACTTGGCCACCCCGCGGGATAGTTTAATACAAAAGGAATTCTTCCTTCTCTATCGGCAACATCCCAGATATATTCTGCTTCGCCATAACGAGATAATTGGGTTCTAGAGCGATGATTTAATCCCAAATCTAAGGGATCTCCAGGAATATGCATATAAAAGCTTGTCGCTCCATGAACAGCTGTTGGTGCTCCAGTTGCTATTGTACTCCAATTTGTAGGAGTATCGCAAGGAGGGCACGATAACCCTTCGCAGAAAACTCCTCCATCATATAATCTTTGGATATTTGGTAACTTCTTTTCAGATATAAATTTCTTAAGAAGATAAGAGAGTGCTTGATCTACTCCAATTAAGATAAATCTTTTGTTCATTTTATTCACTTTCACAAGATTAAGGTGTTATTTAATTATCTAATTATCTATTCATATATTTCATTTCTTTCCAAAATTTTATCAATCAAATGTTCTCTATTTGTTTCTTTTAATCTTTTTAGATATCTACCTAGCATTCCTCGGCTATGAAATGGACCACCTTCCTTTATAACTGTCCATAAAGGATCTTTTTCAAATCTTTTAGGAAGCATCATTTCAGTATGCCAATTTTCAAGAAATCTAAGCCCTTGATTAACAATATTTTGTTTTTCATCTGCCAGATTATTTAGCATATGAAAATCATTTTCTCGGTCAAATAGCATTATTTCTGGAAAATCCTTCATTCCGGTATGGTATGTTCTAATTAGTGTCCATTTATCAAAAATAACTGTTCTTTGACAGCTCCATGCATTTTGACTCACGACGAGAAATTCTCTTCCAAAATCCTCATCGTTCTCAATTTCATTAAAATAACTCACTCCATCCCAATTTTCAGGAATTTTTTGTTTTAATCCATTGGAAATCGTAGCTGCTATATCCGATTGATATACTAAGTTATCATATTTTTTCTTCCAATTTTTTCCTGGCCATTTGATAATCATAGGAATCCGATTAACAATATGGTCCGCAGTGGCATGATCGCCATATACATTTAATTCACCCTGACTTTCTCCATGATCTGCACTAATAATTATCATTGTATCGTCATATATTTCAAGCTCTTTTAGCCAATTCCTTATTTTTCCCACTAAATTATCAGCATACTTTATACCCGTGTCATAACCATCAATCCACCTTTTATAATCCTCTAAATTTTTGATTTCTGAGCTATGTATACGCGGAAAAGCTTTCACAAAAAACTTTTCTTCGTCCCCAAAACCCAATAAATCTCGGGCCGATCTTGGTCCATAACTATTTCTATGCTTCTCAATAATTTCCTCATCAATCCAGGATGGCGGAGGGTCATCTTTAAATGGATCTCCATAAGCTTTTGGAACCCTGTAAGGTGTATGAGGATCCCACGTATTTATATGTAGGAACCAGTTATTTTCTTTTCCTCTCTCTTTTAACCATTTCTCAACGTAAGGTTCCACAGCAGCAGCAATTTCCATTCCTTTCTTTCCAGTATTATATATTTCTTTAAAAGGAGCATAAAACCAATATGCTGAATGTCTTTCAGCGAAAGGGCTAATAGAAGTTGTATGATAACCTCCCCGTCGTATCACATTAACCCAGAAAGTATTATATTGAGCATCTTCAAAGGCTCTACTTTTACCGGTAAGCCTTAAATCTGCGGCTGTTCCTCCATGTCCTACAATCCCGGTATGGATTCCAAATCTTCCCGTGAACATGGCAGCTCGAGATGGAAGACAAGGAGCATCCGAGCAGAAACAATTTGTAAAAATAGTACCCTCTTCTGCTATCTTAT
>CAZZIC010000123.1:0-13023 GCA_964653985.1 uncultured archaeon
CTTTATAAATTCAAATAACTTATAGATATCCTTTTTTGAAAAACTCCATTTTCCTTCGATATAATAACCTTTTTCTATGTCAAAATCCTCAGAATCAAGATTTAAAACTTCTTTAACTTCTTGAATCATTTTTTCTTGTGTTATAACACCTTGATATAGAAGATAATACAAGAAAAGAAGTTTTTCAACGGCAAACGTAACCGGGGACTCTCCTTTTTCTTTTTCTTTGATTTTCTTGACAAATTCATGATTTAATATATTTTTAATTCCGATAATATATTCATCCCAATGCAAGTAAGATACAGGATCTAAATGATTGGAAAAAACATCTCCGAGGAAGTTATCCAAAAAGATTTGATGCATTAGGGGCTTGAAGAAATCTTGTAAACCATTAATTTTCGTCAAATTAAGATTTAAACTTCGAATTATAAAGGCCAATCCGAATCCGACTAGAGTTGTTGCCATAGCGATCCATGCCAAGTTTTCATCTCCGAAAACCAACATGAAAGTAAATAAGAAAACCGAAGAAATAGCTACTATTGCAGCGAGGTTCATTATTTCAATTACTCTCCAGACATTATCCCGCAATAATTCAAATCCATCAAGGCTATCAATGGGTCTTCCGCGTTTCCTTTCGTATTCTAACCTTAATTTGAGAGATTTATTCGTTTTGTAGGCTGCTAGTAATAAAATAACGGAATTAATGAAATAAATGGCTAAGGAGATTACATAAATTATTGTAAGAATTTGGAACCCCAAATCTTGTTCTAGAAATGTTTTTGATAAATCCTCCTTAAAAACAAAAAGGGTCAGAAGAGTGATGATGACTAAGATAATTGGGAGTATGAACAGAAACCACTTCCCAATATTCACGTTATAGTAGGTTAATCTGGCTTGACTTTTTTCAGCTTTAATTACTTCTTCTAAGTCTTGATCAATTTTTTTTTTCAAAATATTGTCAACCTTATAAATTGTTATTCTTTGTTGATGATTTGTTTTTCATCTAAATGTTAATTCATAAAAGGTAATTATCTCTTTTATAAATTTATTTAAAGAATTATATATCAAAAAAAAGGACAAAATTGGAAAAAAATTAAGTCTGTTTGATGGTAGGATTTATTAAAATTTTTTTTATTTCAATTTTTATCCCGTTAATAAAGAGGGGAGAATTCTTGAGAGGGGAACAGCTAATCCACCGATGATTGACCCAACTGAAGATAATTTCTTTATATATTCTTTCACATTTTTGGATACAGTAACTGCTTTCGTCTTACCTTCGATTATTACTCCATCTAATGTCTCTAAAAAGATTTGTATCGTCTGAGTCCCTAATTCTCGAGGTTCTAATGTAACCCAAGCGGTATCCCCATTTTCTAACATCGTGGATAAAACTTGAGTAATATCTAAGCGATCTGAAGCGACAAAAGGAATCCTTTCCTTGGGAATCTCAAAAGTACCTCTTCCCTCTACTTCTATTTCCATAACAACTTTTCCGGGTTTAAATCCAGGAGCAATAATTTTAACTCTAAACTTCTTTGCTTCTACAGAATTGTTGTATAAATAAGTCATAATGTTCAATTCACTATTTAAATACACAACTTCTTGGGAAGAGGTATCTAAATATATGGGATCATTAGACAATCTCTGAATGTTATCAGAAAGCTCAAGCTGAAGTCTATCAATAATATTGAAAAATCCTGGGTTATGTTCTTTGACAAAATCGAACAAATTACTAAAATCTTCTGCAGAAAAATACCATGCTCCTTCTAGATATAAACCTTTTTCTATGTCAAAACTTTCTGCGGTTATATCTATTACTTCCTTAAATTCTTGAATCAATTGATCCTGAGAAAGCACACCTTGGTAATTTAAGTAATAAAGGAAGCACAATTTCTCTACAGCAAAAGTTATAGGTAATTCATCAGGTTCTTGTCGGTTAATCTTCTCAACGAATGAGGGATTTAAAATATCATTCAATCCCGCGAGAAATTCGTCCCAATGCAAGAAAGTTACGGGGTCTAAATGATTAGAAATTACCTCCGCAAAAAAGTTATCCAGAAAAATTTCATGTGTGGAGGGATTATAAAAGTCTTGTAAACCGTTTACATCATGGATATTTAGCTTTAAACTTCTAATAATCAAGGCAAGTCCGAAACCAATAAGGGCCAATCCCATTGCTGCGAATCCTAAAGTAAGGTTTCCAAAAAGAATCATTATCACAAATAACACTAAGGATACGATTGAGATTAAGGCAATCAATTTCAGTAGATTAATCACTCTTTCCACGTTATTATAAAGTAAATCGAATCCATCAAGAGAATCGATAGGTCTCCCGCGTTTTCTCTCAAAATTCAACCTTTTATTTAAAGAAGATTTGGTCTTGGAAGCACCCAAAAACAGTAAAATCGAATTTAAGAAATAAATCCCAAGGACAACAATAAAAATGATTGTTAAGATTTGATATTCGATTGTTTGCTCAGCAAATTCAGTTGCTTCTGGTAATACGGGGAAGATAAAAAATGTTAGAAAAGTAATTATCACCAGTATTATAGGAAGTAAAAATAAGAGTACTTTACCCACAGAATTTATGTAATTCGTGAGTTTTGATTGCATTTTTTCCATTTTTACTACTTTAGCTAATTCTTTATCGAGTTCTTTTTCCATATATGTTTCATCTCGTTTTAAAAGTAACAGTTTTATTATAAAATACATTGATCTTAGATCAATTTATATTTATTCATATCCCTAAACCTATTTTACTGAAGAGGAATATTTAAAAAGAATATATTATTTTTCTCCATAGAATTATTAGTAAGAATTTCTTTTTTTGATCGTTTTTTTCGTACTTTTTTTCGTAAATCGACGACGGATTTCCGAATTATCCTTTTAAAGATCTCCGAAAAAAATCATTAGTTTTCCCAATTTTTTCCCTTCAAAATCCTTCATATTATTTAAATGAATTGGAGGATGGGACGGAGATCCCAAATACTCCTCAGATTCAATTCCTAAAAACGGCAATTTTTTCTTTGATTTTATGAACAGAAAAGTATCTTTTTCTTAAATTTCGACCAATAAAGCGGCCATCTTAAGGGAAATCGCTCCCATACCTTTATAAGGGAAACTGATCTTACTTTTAGATAGGAAATAAAATTAAGTAAAACTTCAAAAAAAATTATAAAAAGGTTGATATAAAATATGATGCAAAAAAGAAATATAGAAAAAACTCTTGAGAAAGAGAAAAAAATTGAATTAACAAGTACTCAAAGAACCCAAATCTATGCATTCGCAATGGATGTACCAAAAACTACATTAGATGAAATTTGTCCTGCTCTTTTAGATGTATGTTTAGATGCAGAGGGTGGCGAGTTAAAAAATGAATTAGGGCAAGTAATTTTTCACTTACAAAAAAATAAACGATTAAATACAAAAATGGGGCTACAAAAATTGCTTGATGGGGCCCTTAAAGTTAATCCTGAAAGAACGTTTAGAATCCTCGAAAGTGGGGATAATCATTCTCAAGAACTAGCTAAAGATGTAAAAAGAGTCTTATAATTTACAATATTATTTTTTATTCCTTATTCTTATTATTTCTGGGTATTAAAGATTTAATTCCACATTTTTAATCTCGTGATTGACTTGGTTTGAGTTCTAAATTTATTTTGCTATATGAGAAATACCTATTTTATCATTTACATAGAAAAATAATGGTGTATTTGGAGAAAAGAATATTTTATTAGAAAAAGAAAATTATTGTGATTAAATGTCGGATATAGATAACGAAGCTTATGAAGTGTATAATCAGCTGAAAAAGGCATTAGATGGTATCTATGAAATCATAAGCATGAATTTTGATGAGGACACGATGTTTTATCAATGTGGCATGGATAACCTCGAAAAACTTAAGGAAACAATAGCCGATCTAATATCCCATGATTATGACACTAAGGAGATAAAATATAAGCTTAGAGAATTAGAATTTGATATGAAGAAATGTCTCTTTTTTAAGGATCAAGAGAACAAATGATTCTAATAATTTTCACTTATTTTAACCATCACCTTTAATCTTAATTATAAGGTCTAAAACGGATTAAGATTTTAGCAATGAATATTTTTAGATAGCTATATTTAGAAGGAAATTAAAATGTCAAACGAAGAATCGGAAATTGAGAAAATAGAAGAAGTGCATCGGATTAAAATTTCTGTTCCGTTTCCTGTAAAATTTGTATGTTTATATCTTTTTCCTATAAGTGATGGATATGTTTTAATTGATGCAGGTCTGAATATGGGAGATTGGTCAAAGAAATTCTTTTCCGCTCTGGAAAAATTGGAGATCCAACCAAATCAGATTAAATATTGTATAATTAGTCATGAGCACCTGGATCATATAGGGATGATCGAGCAATTAAAACAATCGCATCCCGAAATAAAGGTTGTAATGCATCGATTCACAGAACAGATTCTGAAATGGGAAAGCGACCCAGACAATCTAAAAGAGATTAAAAAAGCATCTCAAGATCTCGCTGAAAAAATGATATCCTATGGTATAGATGAGACCTATAAAGAAAGGATTGTAAAGATGTTTGTTTATTGGAGAAAGTTGAAGAATTATTATCCTCCAGACATTATTGTATCATCATCAGAAGAGATAATAAAGCTGGAGCAAACTAAACTCCAATTAATTTGGACCCCTGGGCATAGTTTTGGTCATATTTGCATATTCAATCCCCAAAAACAATATTTATTTTCAGGAGATCATATCTTATCTAGAATTACCCCGCATATAGGTAATTTTATCGTAAACAAAAAGATTTCCCGCCAATTTGACTTTAGTAATATATTGAAATATTATTTAGAATCCTTAGAAACGATTAAGAAGTTAAAACCTCAAATTATCTTTCCAGCCCATCAAGAAATAATTTATAATCCCGAAAGAAGAATTGAAGAAATCTTTTCTCATCATCAGACGCGTTTATCAGAAATTCTGGATGTTATAAAGGAAGAACCTAAAACACCTTTTCAAATTTCTCAAGAACATTTTAGTTCCGACTTAGATGAAACAAATACATTCTTAGCCGTGAGTGAAGTGTTAGGACATTTAATATATCTCGAAGAGCGAGATAAGGTCTTACGTTTTAAGGAAGATGGAAAGATTTATTTTAAACCTTCGAATTAACTATTTAGAATTACCCTCTTATCAGAATTGATCCCCCATGAAGCTTAAAGGGATTCTATCAAGGCAATAATCATAAAAAAATAACAAGATTTTATATACAAAAAACCGAATTCTACCGAAGTATTTTATCTACTTCTACTTACCGGAGGGGACAGAAAATCGGAGAAAAAATGGTAATTATAGTGGTAATGGTTATCTTGGGGACGTGAATTAGATTCATTTCCAGTAATAGGTGGGTTGCTTTTAAAGTACTCAAATTAGATTCTTAGTAAGAAGTCTCTTAATATCCTCTTCCCTAAAGAACCAGAAAATTGGCAATGTATAAATTCGCTAATTATCTATCTTTATCTATTTAATGAATTTTAACTATAATATTACTAAAAATTATGAATCTCGAAACCATTATAGATAAAGTTTTGAATGAAGTTAGCGGGAAAAAAGCCTGGGAGTGGGTTGCAAGAATCTCCCAGTATGATCGGGTTCAAGCGTCCAAGGGGTACAACAAAATCGCAAAAAAAATAGTAAATCATTTACATGATCTTAGATTTTCGGATATTGAGGTATTTGAATCCCCCGCAGACGGAAGAACTAAAACTTGGGAATGGAATCCTTCATATCGCTGGGATATTAACCAAGGTAAATTAAAAATTACAGTACCTGAAGAGGAAGAGATCTGTGATTATGAAAAAATGAATCTTTGTGTTGTTACTCATTCTCAATCGTGTGATGTGGAATCCGAAGTAATTGATATTGGTCCAGGAACTTCACCTGATAATTATGAAAATAAAGATATAAAGGGAAAAATTGTACTTACTTCCGAGCCTATAATTAAAAATTTTCATCTAATAGAAAAATTTGGGGCACAAGGAGTTATAACTTATCCTAATTTGGAACGAAATCATGGAGATACTGAGATTTGTTTATATAATTGGCTTATGCCTTCTAAAGGGGAATATAACAACTTAAAGTTTGGATTCAGCCTCACTTTCAAACAAGCTCAAAAGTTAAAAAAGCATTTGAGAAATGGAAAACTAAAAGTTCACGCTAAAATAGATGCAACTCTATCTGATGGATTTTATCGAGTCCTTTCCGCCCCCATATATGGATCAGAATTACCCGAGGAGGAGATCATTATAATCGCCCACTTGTGTCACCCTTTACCATCAGCAAATGACAATGCAAGCGGAGCAGCCAGTGTCTTAGAGTTAGCAAGAAGTCTTAAAGTCCTTATAGAGCAAAAAACATTAGAACCTCCGAAAAGAACAATAAGGTTTGTTTGGGTACCTGAATTTAACGGAACGATTCCTTGGGTTAAGAAACATGAAGACAAGATAAAAAAAGCAATTGCATGTATCAATTTAGATATGGTAGGAGAGCATCGGAAGAAGATTGGGTTTCCTTTTTTTATATTTGGAGCTCCTTATTCCATTCCATCAATTATAAACGATTTAAGTAGAATTATAATCGAAAAAATTGCTGAAAATAAAAAATCTATAGCTATAAATGGTACAAAGCCTCCAATGGCATATAGGATAAAACCTTTTGATGGAGGGAGTGACCATGTCATTTTCTCAGATTCTCATTTTAAAATCCCAAGTCTTATGCTAAATCATGATGATCCCTATTATCATTCTTCAAAAGACACTGTAGAAATGTGTGATCCTACCGAGCTTAAAAGAGTAGTCGGATTCACAGGAGTTTTATCTTATCTTCTTGCTGTAATTGATAAAGATTGGCTGAATGTTCTTTATTCGGAAATTCATAGCAGCAGTTATATTCGATTTAAAAAACTTGCAAATTTGACGGATAGAATAATTCATGATTTATCCAATATTCAAAATAAAGATAGAGAAGTTGATATAAGTCATAAGATACGATTAGGATTTTCCTTAATTTCCTCAGCAATTAAATACGAGAGGGATCTTATTTTTTCTACTAAAAAATATCTTTCGGATTCACAATTGCCTCCATTGTTTGATCTTTGGCTTAAAGAAAATGAAAATTTCGAACAAACACAGCTCAGTCTTTTCAAAGAAAAATTCAAAGAAATTTCTATTGAAGAAGAAATTGATAAAGAGAAGGATAACCTACTCGAAACTAAATATCAATTAAATCTTACTGGTCCTATTCCCTTTAAAAGAATGTTACGTTTAGGAAATAAGCCATCTTTCAAAAAATTCACCGAAAAGCTTTCTTACGAATTTCTTGGTCCTATTTATGAACTGATCAATTTAATAGCCAAAAATTATAATACATTGGAAATCTGTAGTTATCTAACTTTCGAATATGAAACAATAATCATGCCCAAGACAATAATAGACCTTTTAAGAATCCTTGAAAAGGAAGAAATTATTAAAAAATTAAAATAAAATTTTTATTTAAAATCTAGGTAAAAACATTGGTACTTCCTCTTTATAACGTTCATATTCTTCTCCAAACTCTTTAACCAATTCTTTTTCTTCTTTCCATGCGGTGATATAATTATATAACACCACTAAAATTGTAAGTATTAGAGAGTATAACCCCGAGAGAAGTATTGAAAAAGCTATATGAGCAAATATTGCTCCCAAATATTGGGGATGGCGAACTATCGAATACACTCCTGAGCTTATAATCTCTTCAGTTTTATGTGTTTCTGATGCCTCAAGACTTATCTCTTTCACTCCAAATATACCCAAATAGATACTAATAGCAATCAAAGGGAGAGCAATAGTTATATGCAAGATAGGGATCTCAAAATTAAAGATCGGTATAGTCCAAATAAGATCTTGAAGAAATGGAATCCTGAATCTTGGTTGTGGAGATATCCAAATTCCAAATAAAACAATGAAAAAACCCCAACCAGATACCATACCAAGAACTTTGCCAATGTTTTCACCATTCTTTGAACCAAATTTCCTTTCAAGCATTTTGTGACTTACTGAAGCAAAATGAATGGGAATAAAAGCAACCAATAATATCGTGAAGAGGATCAACCAAACAGACATAATTTTTAGAGGTAGGTTTTATGATTTTTTCTATTTGAGATTAAAAACCAGAGATTATATTTTCAATCTCATAGATTCTAAAAGTTATAGAGTTTTTAAAAATTCCGCTATTTTCGAATACCTTTATATTTAATGTTGATCAAAAAATAATCTATCAATATTTAATATATTGATAAAAAGAAGGTGAAAAGTTTGAATTATATAGCAGTATTCGTAGCATCCGCCATTTATTATTTAATAGTGTTTTTTTGGTATTGGCCAACACTTTTTGGAAATACTTGGCTTAAATTGGTAAATAAAGAAGAGATTAAAAAAGAACAGATAATTAGAGAGTCAATTTTGATGATCCCAACTTCCCTTGCCACAAATTTTGTAATTGCGTTAATTTTTGACTTCATGGGAAATCCCGATCTATTATTTAGTCTGTTACTAAGCCTCTTATTCTATGCTGGGTTTATTATTCCAATTGCAATCAATCAAAATTTGTTTAATGATCGTACCAATATCAAATTATTTTTCATTGAATATGGGGATTATTTAGTAGCTTTTGTTGTCTCTGGAATCATATTATCATTATGGCAATGATCCCTACCTAATCCATTGGAAAATACAAGAAATTAAAAATCTAAATAATTTTTTCTAACTTTTTTTACAATTGTGTAAATTCTCAAAAAAGTGTATCATTGGATGGCTAACGTAGTTAGATAGGAATTTTATTTTTCTCTTCTCAATTCCAAAAAAAAGGAAACAAATAATTTTAGCTCTTCAATTCTTGGAAAACTATGCTCTTTAACTCGTTTTTTATCTTTTCTTCAATAGGTCGAGGAGCTTCTTTTTTAAGTAATTTCTCAGATTGATGTTTTGCATTTTGTCTTGATGATTTAGAACCAGATGATTTCCAATCTTCTCTCGTCATCCGATTAATTGTTGAACCCGGAAAAAAGAGTTCTTTTTTAAATAGTTTAAGAGTTGATGGATGAGAAAGGAGTTCTTCATTTTGATTGTAATCTTTTAATATATCTGATGCAAACGGCTTTCCATAATCTTTTATACCTTTCATAAGTCTCTTTACCATTCCAGCGATCTCATTATCAATAATAAGCTTTTCAATGCTTTGAGTAGATTCAAAATCAAGCATTCCAGGTCCAGAAATCATATTAATACCAACCAGACCAGCAAGTAATGCTCCCATTCCGGCTTCTAAACCCCCTTGAGCATCAGGTACTTTTGAATCACTTAAGCTCATGTAAGCATGTGTTGGCATATTAAGAAATTTTCCTATTTCTACATCTCCTATATTAATCATCATTGTTTCAATCGCTCCCATAGGGGTTGTACCATGTTTCATATCCAAGACAGCGGGCGATCCTCCCCAAATAATTGGAGCTCTTTTATTTGCCAATTGAGCAATAACAACTCCAGCAAGACATTCAGCACAATGTTGAGTGATTGAACCTATTAAGGACATTGGGGCACTCGCACCAGAAAGAGGCATCGAAACAAATTCGGAGGGGATCATACTTCTAGCCGCATCTATTACAGATTGAGTTGTTAAATCAGACCATTTTAAAGGAGGACTTGGACATGCATCGAATATTGCTAGTGGCTTATCCGCTAATTCTTTTTCAGAGGTTCTACAAGTTAACAATAATTCTTTCATTATGGAAAAACTCTCTTTTCTGAAGGTACCCGTAATAACCGGTTTATGACAATATTTTAACGCAAGATAAAGTCTGTGCCAATCTTGGGCTTCTTTAGGAACATCTTGGTAAACCAATGCAGTACTTTGAGCTTCGATATTTTCTAAATGCCTCAGAACCTTTGTAAATCTAATAAAATCTTCAGAAACCGCCTCTCTAATCTTCCCAGTATTTTCATCTAAATAAAGTATGGCTGCTGATCCGGGATCGAAATGAATTATATCATTTTTTAGTTCTAAAAATTCTTCTCCTTCTCTATCATATAATTTAATTTCACTCGGAACAGTTTTAAGGCATTTATCAATTAGATCTTCAGGAATAAGGAATTGCGAATCCTTTTGTTTAACTCCTTCATTACCTAACAATTCTTTTGCATCATCATTTTCGATAAAAACACCTTGAGTACCGAGAATTTCTTTTGCTTCTTTAAAAATATCTTCTTTATGGCTTTTATCTAACAGACTAATTTTTGGTCTTAAAATTGTCAATTCGATTCTCCAATTTAATATTATTTATGAATTTATATGTTCTTTGATCTTTTTTATAACATTTGGTGAGGTACCACAGCATCCCCCTATGATCTTTGCCCCCAATTTAACCATTGTATTTAAATCTTGGACATACTCATCTATAGGTTGATCATATACAGTCTTACTCGTAGTTATATCCAAACGCGGCTTTCCTGCGTTAGGCTTTACTGAAATGGGTTTTTCGGTATTTTTTTTTATTTCTTTGAATAAATCGATCATATCTTTTGAACCAAGAGTACAATTAGTTCCAATCACGGAGATTTTTTCTTGAACTTCTGAGATACATCTCTTAACTGTGTCGCCCATTAACGTAAAAAAACCTCGTTTAGTTTTTCGATAAGTCATCGAACTGATAATGGGTTTATTTGAAACTTTTTTCACAGCCTCTATAGCAGCTAACATCTCATCTAAATCTGAGATTGTTTCAATATGCCAGACATCCACACCTTCTTGCAGTATTTTTACTTGCTTTAAATAGCTAGAACGCCAATCCTCAAAGGTGGCCTCTCCCATAGGAGCTTTAAACTCACCAGAGGGACCTATGTCACCAACGACTAAAGTACCTGGAATCTGAGCCTTTTTAATATTTTTTAAAGCAGCCTTATTTATCTGAATCAATTTATCTTCTACATTATGGTTCTTTAAATTCAAATAATTTGAGCCAAAAGTGTTGGTTTGACACATATCAGAACCAGCCCTATAATATGAGTTGTGAATTTCTGTAATCAATTCAGGCTTTTCAATGTTTAGTAAATCTGGGATCTTTCCCGGTTCAATTCCGTGATTTATAATTTGAGTTCCCATAGCACCATCAAAAAAAATTACTTTAGAATCATCATCTAACCATTCTTGAAAAGTAGATATAGCATTTTCACCTTCTCTCTATTGTATTTTATTTGTTTAAAAGCTCTTTAACTAATTTGACAGCTTCTATGGCATTATCCGCATATCCATCAGCACCAGCTTCCTTAACCCATTCAGAAGATACAGGAGCCCCACCAAGAATAACTTTGAATTTATTTCGAATACTTTTTTCTTTCAGAAGATCTATTACCCTTTTTTGACCCACCATAGTAATTGTGAGAAGTGCCGAAATTCCAATTACATCAGCCTCCTTTTCTATGGCGGTTTGAACGAATCTTTCAACTGGTACGTCCGCTCCAAGGTCAAATACTTCAAAACCGTTAGCACTTAACATAGTTCCCACAATTGTTTTTCCGATGGAATGAATATCATCTTCGATAGTTCCGATTACAACTGTTCCAGAAGAGTGTATCTTCTCTCCTTGCTTAAGATGTGGCAATAAAACTTCTAACGCATTCTGAACTATTTTTCCTCCTAGCATTAATTCGGGGAGAAATAATTCTCCTTCATCAAATAAATTCCCTATTTTTCTAATTCCTTCTGAATATCCCTTCTCGATAACTTTTAATAATTCCATATCCTTAATTATTGCCTTATTAGCATATTCAATAGCTTTGTCTTCTTCCAAATTAACTATTGAATTTATTATATCAGCATAAAATTCTTCATTTCCCATTTCTATCTAAACCAGTTTTAATTAACACTAAATATAAGATAAAGATAGATTATTCTGGATGATATTAATTCTTTTCTCAATCCTACTAACCAAATCATATTTCTTAGATTATTAGATTCAGAATATTTGAATACCTTCAGCACATTTGATCTCATTTCATCTACTTACATGGAGCATGTTAATTCAAATCAATTATTAGAAAATAAGTAAATGAAATAAGCCCAAAAAATAAAGCTTAATACCTTTCTTTTTAATATATATCAATATCTAAAACAATTTATTAAAAAGTTAAGATAAGATTGGAGTTGGTAAGAAAAATTATGGAGTCTCAATCAAAAGATGTTAAAGGTTTTATAGTATTGAACTTAATCTTTATTTTAGTATGTTCTATGGTTTTGTTTCTCCCTTTTATAGCTATTGGTATAAAGTTCTTTATTCTGGTATTGACATATAATGTTATGATTCCATCTTTTTCGCTTTGGAAAGGATATAATGAATGGATCAATATATGGTTATTTTCACTTATCTTGAGCATTCTTCAAGTCTTTCCCGATTGGTTTTTATCAGCACAATTGAATGTATTAGTATTTCCAGAAGATGGATTTGTTAAGATTGGTACTGTTTCGGGTTATATGGCAGGTTTATGGGTTATTCCCTTTTTTACGATTTTATTTATTGGTTTAAAAGTCCAGATTAAATCTTCCAAGTTTAAGGCATATCTCGTTGTTTCTATAGTATCTATAATAATTTTTGGGAGTGCTGAGATGACTTTATGGGCTATTGGCTCTTGGTATGCTCAAAATGTAGTCACAATTTTTGATCATATTGCTGTTTACATACTTTTTCCCGAAATAATATTAGGATCAACAACATTCCATTATTTTAATCAAATCAAAGAAAAGCATCATATTTGGAAAATCCCAATCGCTTTTCTGGTTATGTTAATTTATTTAGGAGCTGCAGCATTTTTTTATTTCCTCTTTGAATTTATTTTATTCAATTTCTAAAAAAACCCATGATACAGGATCTATGAAGGTTAGTGCATTATATATGCCTTAAAAATTATTTTAAAGCACTCTTTTTAAAATTTAAA
>CAZZIC010000124.1:0-3646 GCA_964653985.1 uncultured archaeon
GAAGTAAAAACCATTTTCGATGATGCGGTGAATCTGGAACATGTATTAGTGTTATACAAAGGTTCTGGAACTTGTGTATACTTTAAATCATTCGGAACAGAGAAAATTGACCCCGAACTCATTAGTGGCTTTATCTCGGCCGTCTCATCATTTGGGAGAGAAATGGAGTCCCAAAAGGCACTTAACGAAATTTCTTACGGAGATAAAATGATTCTATTAGCCGATGGAGAATATGTCCGTGTTGCTTTAGTCTTAGGCAAAAAAGCTTCAACAATTCTCAGACAACATTTAAAAGAATTCATTAATGCTTTTGAAGAGCAGTACCAAGGAATCTTGCCGAAATGGCGCGGACAATTGAAGGCGTTCAAAGATGCCGGAGAGCTCGTAGATGAGCACTTACATACATCAATTATCTTGCCACATAAAATCAGTCATGAATTAAAAGATCTGAAAAAACTTAAAAGCCCTCATTCAAAGGACGTACTTGAAGTTGCTAATGAGCTAATCGAAGAGTCTGAAAGAGACTTCTTCTTTATTTCACAATTACTTCAAAAAGCAACCGAAGAATTAGGAAAGGATCTTGCCGAAACCTTTATGGGAATAAAAGAACTAAGAGACAAAAACATCTTAAATCCAATAGAGATTTCTGCAATTGAAGAGCAGCCGGTTTCTCAACAAGAACTTGATTTAATTCGAAATAAAGTTAAAGAAATGACTGACTTGGATCCAAAAGAAGAAGATAAAATCGTCAACGATTTAGCTCAAATGGGTCCAGGAGAAAGAGAAGCCTATCTCGCGAGTTTAAAAAAGCCAGAAGAAATTGTCACCGCACCAATCAGATCAGTTGTCGATGATGTCATTATAGAAGATGAGAAAACAGCAAAGAAACAAATTAAAAAACTTATGAAACGCGGTAAAAAGGCGATGAAAAAGGAAGAATATCCAAAGGCGAAAGAAAATTATCAAGAGGCAGCCTACGTCGCAACCAATTGGGAATTAACTGAACTCTTCCATGAAATCGAAGATGTAATTCGAATAATAACTATCGAAGAGCTCAAAAATCAAATGGCAAACTTTGAGAAACAAGCTAAGAAGGCAGAAAAAGCTGACGCATACGAAGATGCAGCAGAAAAGTACAAAAACGCAGCATCAATGGCTTCAGAAATATTCAAGATGGGAGTCACAGAAATGACAGAGAAAGTAAAAACGTTTACAAACAAATATAACGAATTTAAACGATTAAGTGAATAATTTTTTTTTAACCTATTTTCTATTTATATTTTTATTATTAATTATTAATATTTTTTATACACGTAAGAACTTGTTTTTTAAGACAAATACTACACAGCGTTCGAATGATTTTATCATATCATAACAAGAGCTTTATTTATAGTATTGTTATAATCTCTTTTACTTAAAACGATTGAAAACTTAACATTTACTCCATTCCTTTTCAGTTATTATTTTTCGGCTAAAATCAATATTAATATAAGCTAGGATTGTTTAACACGAAAATTTCAAAAGTATTATGAAACATAAAAAGAAGTATTTTAAAAAAAGGTATAAATTATTCGGTAATTCCATTTCCCGTAATGCTAAATACCGCTTCACCTTCGGGCAAATGTGGGGCATCAATAATCTTTGCGACTCGTTGCTCCCCTTTTCCTTTTCTAAGATATACACGTATTGTACAACCATGAGCAATAATGTTTCCTCCTGCGGCTTGAAGCGGGTTACCATAAAACACATCCGGTTTTGCTTGGACTTGGTTTGTTAGTACTACGGATAACTCCGGATATATATCACATAATCGCAATAAGTCATGAAGATGCTGATTTAGTAATTGTTGTCTGGTTGCAAGAGTCCCTCTTCCGATATATTCACTTCGAAAATGGCCGATTAGAGAGTCCACAACAATTAACTTAACATTCTTCTCTTTTATAAGATTCGCTGCTTCCTTTACCAAAAGGATTTGGTGGTCGGAATTATACGCTCTTCCAAAGATGATATTTTGTAAAACTTGGTTATGATCGAGATCTAACGCTTCAGCCATTTGGATAATCCTCTCCGGTCGGAATGTCCCCTCGGTATCTATATAAAGTGCACGCCCTTCGACTCCACCATTTTCCTTAGGTAATTGAACATTTACACACAATTGATGCATGATTTGAGTCTTTCCCGTTCTATATTCACCAAAAAACTCGATAACAGCACCTGTTTCAACTCCGCCCCCTAAAAGATCGTCTAATTCATGGCTACCGGTTGTAATTCGAGCAATATTTTTTCTTTTTTCCCATATATCTTCTGCCGAATGGAATCCAATATTGAGACGATTCATAGAAGTTTTTATTAACTTCGCGATTGTCTTTTCTCCAAGTCCGCTGTCCTCTCTTATGATTGATGGAGGAGTAAACGCGATAGATTCAAGACTGGTAAACCCCGACTTTATTAATTTTCTCAGCGTAGCATCTCCTACACCTGGAAGCCCTCTAACTTGCTCTATACATTCTTCTGCGGTTAGTTTATCATCATCGGCATCAACGTTAAGAATGTCATCAGCATCATCATCTTCCTCCTCTTCGAATTCCATCTCGTCATCATAACCTGGAGGTAAATCATCTTCATCATAATCATCCTCCTCGTCCACTTCATCATCTTCAATTTCATCATCTTCCAGCTCATCGTCATCTAGTTCCTCATCCTCTAATTCCTCCTCATCTAACTCATCATCAAGGTCTATTTCTTCGATCTCTTCAATTTCCTCTAATTCCTTATCCTCACTTTCAGTACCGCCATTTTCTTTATTAGGAGCGTATTTTATATGCTTCTTATAAATCTTCCCTTTTGTATGGTTTCTTTCACATTCGGGACAATAATATGAATCTCCCATTTCCCAATCTTCATCATATTGGATTTCTACTGCTTTTGCCAAATTAAATCACTTTATAAATTCTTATTATTTTAGTGCTATTTTTATAGATTACTCTACATAATTAATAGAACGAGGAGTATTTTAAAGGAGATAGGGTTGAGGTTTATAGATTTTTCTAAATAAGGAGTTACGACAAAAAGAGATTTTTTCACGTAAAAAGGAGCCGAGGATAAATTTAGGAAAGTCCTTTAATCTGTTCGGAAACTTTTCTCATTTCAATAAAACACGTATCCATACGAGCGGCAATGTCTAAACATACGGCAAGAATTAACTCTTTACCCGCTTCCATCACAACAAAATTTCCTTCGTCACCTTGGACAAGACATACATCTAGCACTCCCGATTTTAACTCTATAAGAACCCTTTCGGCGACCGAGAGTATTGTTGCGGTCATTGCTGCCAATTTAATCTCTGAGATTCCTTCTTCCAATATAGATTGGACGATCATACCTTCCGAAGATACAATCGCGGCCGAACGTACACCGTCAATATTTTCTGCTAAACTTTCCAATAAAAATGCAAGTTGTTCTTCTGACATATACCTGTACTCACTTTTTATAAAGTCTTAATAGTGTAATATCTTAATAAAAGTATTCTCTAGCAAATATTAATATAATAGAGATAAATACCTAAACATCGAATTATTGTGTATAATACTTCTTTTATTTAGAAATTATATATTTCAAATTTAAATAAAAACTAATAATAACATAA
>CAZZIC010000124.1:3746-12763 GCA_964653985.1 uncultured archaeon
CTTTTATTTAGAAATTATATATTTCAAATTTAAATAAAAACTAATAATAACATAAAAATAAGTAAATTTAAACTTATTTCCATTTTATACCGTGAGTTGCCTTTTTTTAATGACTTTTAATAGTTAATAGCTTTGTACTTTGTGATGTTATATCTACTAAAAGACTTTAGTTTAATTACATCATTCCTAAGAAAATTTCTACAAAATAAACTTACCAATCTTATCTCATCTAAATACTCTTCATATTAAACTCAAAGAAAGAACTTTTAAATTTAAGCATAAATAATAAATAACCGAAAAAATCCCTTAGTAGATTAATTCATTAGTACTTGTTTTATTCACTTTATTAATTTAATCAATAACTTAATTTCTTCTGATTTAAGTTTACAGATTGAAATGTTCTTCTTCATTTAGTTTGTTAAAATTTTGTATTTTTACTTGCTTCTCTTTTAACGACGCAATATTAATTAGAATCAAGAAGTTTTTATGATTCGATTTTGATACAAAAGGAAGGAATTGTATCTACCACTACCCCAGATGTAAGTCCGCCGAGATTTACGATTACGCAGATCGGTTTGATTGTATGAAGTGCCTTCTCGAGTTGGAAAAGAAGGATCTTGAGATCTTAAACGATGAGGATATCTTATCGGTCTAATAGAAGACAAATATTCTATACTATTTAATTATGTAGAATATATTCGCTCTTTTAATCAGAAAGTTCCCCATGATTTAGAGAGAAGTAAAACTTTTATAACAAAATGTTCTATTTTAAATTATCAAATTTTTAACAGAGTTTTTAATTATGAATTTACATTTACGTATGGAATATTATCCAAAACAAAATGATGAGATCCTCAAAAATTCTTTAGAGATTGTAAAAAGGAATAAAGAGAAGTGGCAAGAACCGTTCTTTACCGATACCGAATCTTATGTTGATCTTGAAAAAATAAAAGAGACCAGTAAGGAATTTTTGGATGAATCTCTCGAAAATGTAATTGTGCTCGGTACTGGGGGCTCAATCCAAACATTTATGTCATTACGACATCTAGCCAAACGAAAAACATATCCAATAACTAATTCACGTGCAGTGGAATTAAAGGAATGTTTGGATAACACTGATCCTTCGAATTCTGTGGTTATTCCCATCTCAAGAAGTGGTGAAACCTTAGATATTAACTCAACCATTGGAACGTTTGTTAATGAGGGATATAACTTCTTAGGACTATCTTCACGTGGAACAATGAATGCATTACTTAAGAGTCTTGATAGCCCTATTTTGGGTGTTCCAGACCTTTCAGGAAGATTCGCGGGTTCTATAACCAACGTTGGAATAGTACCGTCTTATCTGGCAGGAATTGATGTCGAAAAATTTCTCGAATCTTTAAATGAAGGATACGAATTATTTATGAATTGGGAAATCAATCCAGCGCTTGAATTTGCGTCTTATATCTTTAATCTTTATAGAAGAGGCTACAAGGTCATGTTTATGATGCCATACTCAAAGAATCTTGAAGGAGCTGTTGGGTTATTTATTCAAGAGATATCTGAAAGTACAGGTAAACAAGGGAAAGGATTAATGGGCGCTGCTCAAGAATCTCCCTTAGCACAGCATTCTGTTTTAGAATATTTACTGGGGGGCCCTAAGGGAGCTGTTATTCCGATTATATTGACCCTTGAAAATGAAGAGCCCGATGTCAAGTTAGAATCTTCAATCGACTATGTTGATGGAACAACAGCCCAGACTATAGTAAATTATCAAGCGGATGCGACATTTCAAGCTCTTTTAGATCAGATGGTTCCTTCGGCTAAATTCTCTCTTCAAAACCCTTCAGAGAGAAGTATTGGGCATTTGATATCATTTATCCAATCTTCTGTATATTATTTGTGTCTCTTATTAGATGTCAATTGGGCTAATAATCCAAAAGTAAATATAGGAAAAAGAATTTGCGATGAAGCTTTAAGAAACAAAAAGTCGTTGGATAAGAGAGAAAAGGAAAGGAAAGAAATTGCTGAGGTAAAATTTAAAGATTTCTACAAATCTTGGTAAGCTCTTTGTATTATAAAAGTTAATTTTTAAGGTTAAACCTATTTTGAAATCATTATTTTTTCTTTTCTCTCCGATCAGTAAAAGCGTCATATAACAATGTCCATATCTTTTTAAGGGCTTTTTTCCGTATAATTGCGGTTATATTGAGCTCAGAGAAATGCAAGAAGTAAAGTAAAATTATATAGTAAATAATCTTTTTATTAAATATGGATTTTAATTATGATAAAGTTGCAAATGCGCTTTACTTTCGCTTAACTTATCAAAAAATAGACACTACAGAAGAAATATCTGAGGATATATTAGTTGATTACGATAACAAGGGAAAAATAGTTGGAATTGAGATTCTGAATTTTACCAAAAAAAACCTTAATCTTAATAATCTTATTTTGATGAATGAAGATGAAATTGTATCTAACTTAGTAAAATGCCAATAAAATTCACGAAACATGCTTTAGAGAGATTAAATAATCGAGCCTTTATTTAAACTTAAATAAAAGCGTCGTAAAGAACATTAACTGCCTTTTCTAAATCTTCCCTTCTCACAATCGCAGTGATATTAAGTTCCGAGGAACCTTTTGCGATTGCTCGAACATTTATATTATGATTCCCTAAGGTTGTAAATATCTTTCCAGCTATGCCAGGAGTATGAAGCATTCTTGAGCCGATAATGGAAATTAGTGAAATGTCCTTTTCAATTTTAATATCAAACCACTGTTTTCCATACCAATCCGAGTGTCTTAATACTGAACTTACTGTCATAGTATCTTCCCAGTGTATTCCAAACGTAATATTATTTTCCGAGGAACTTTGGGACACAAATATCACATTAATTTTATGGTTTTCCAGCAGGTTGAATAATTTTGCGGCAGTTCCCGGTAAAGAAATCATAGTATTACTTTCGACAGTCACCATAGTAAGTCTCTTAATTGATGCTATAGCTTTTACGATTTTATCACTTTTATCAATGTCCTTAATTATAGTGGTGAATTCTGGAGATTCAAAATTATCAAAAGGTCGAATTTCAGAGGGAATACACCCCTTTTCACTAATGTCTAAACAGAGAGGATGTAAGACTTTCGATCCAAAAAATGCCAATTCCTTCGCTTCTATATAGGCAATCCTTTTAAGCAACTGAGTTTTCTCGGAAATCTGGGGATCGGCATTTAAAAATCCTTTTACATCTTTCCAATAGATGATTTTTGGATTATACTTTTTACGGAGACAATATCCGATGAGAGCAGCAGTCAAATCGCTTCCCCCTCTACCTAAGGTTGTAATATTATGATTTTTAGTCGCTCCATAAAAGCCTGTAATACAAATTAGGTGATTTTCTTTCGATCCTAAGGTTGGATTAAGATTCTCGTTCATTAGTTTACAAGTTTCCTTTAATAAAGGCAAAGCATTCCCAAAGTTGTCATCAGTTATAATAAGCTCTTCAGAACTGATAAATCGACAATCAAAACCTTTCGAATTTAGGAATTGCGAAAAAATAAAAGTACTAAGCTTTTCACCATAGGAAAAGATTAGGTCTTTAATATTATCACTTGGTTTTAATAGGGGGACGACATGTGCTATTTCTCTTAATTCGAGTATGCTATGTTCAATAAAGTTAAATGTCTTATCATAACAGCTTGAATTAGAAGAAATTATTCCATTAAGGATGTTTTTATGAAATTCAGAAATGTTTTTTAAGACATCTCCAGTATCCTTTTCTTTTAGGGAAGCCGATTGATAAAATTCTATTAATTTATCTGTAATTCCTTTTATAGCAGATGTGACAGTAATAATTTTGGAAGATCTTGCATATTTTGTAATGATTTTAAAAGCTTGCGAAAAAGAATTTGAATTTTGGAGACATGAGCCACCAAATTTCATGATTGTTATATTGAGATGATCTTTAGCCAAAATACACCAGCTGAAATTAAATTAATTCATTTCTTAATTAAAACAATCTAAACAAAAAAGATTTATGATTAATCTAATTGAAAACAGAACGAATAAAGAAAAACAATGAATTGAGACATATCAAATTACTAAAAGAATTTAAGGCAACTAAAAAATTAAATTAATTAAAATTTTTCAACCTTTATATTAGATTCATCTAAAAGAGCTTTCTTTGCGGTGTTTGCGAGGTTATAATCTTCTTTAAATACAATCCGATTAATTCCCGAATTGATCAATAATTTTAAACAATTCATACATGGAAAAGTAGTTGTATAGAGCGTTGTCTGACCTTTTATCGATGTTCCATGGAGAGCAGCTTGTATTACACAATTTATCTCCGCATGAACCCCTCTACATAATTCGGGCCTCTCACCGCTTCTGATATTTTGTCGAAGACAAGTTTTCGATGTACAATGGTTAAATCCAGAAGGAGCACCATTATAACCCGTCGATATAATGTGATTCTCCTTAACCAACACCGCCCCAACTTTCCTTTTAATACAAGTTGATCTTTGAGATACAACTTCGGCAATTTCCATGAAATATTGATCCTTAGATATCCGTTTTATCGATTCTTTATCCATTTTAAACCAATTGAGAAAATTTTATTAAGGTATCTAATTAAATCTAAGATATAATATAATTTTACTACTTTAACTTTAGCTTATCTAAATATTTCTGATTGTGAATAAATATGACGAAGAATTTCAAAATTCCTTGGGCAGCATGGAGAGAACCAAAATATCTTGAACTCAAGTTCCCCGATAACTGGGATGTTTCAGAGTTTAAAATGAATAAATGGAACGCTCCAGAATTGTCCGAAGGAGAGATAAAAAAAGCGATAATGAACCCTATAGGGACACCTCAGTTAAGCGAATTAGCAAACGAAAAAAAATCCGCGGTAATAGTTGTAGATGACATGACCCGAACCACACCTGCTTATAAAGTACTTCCCTATGTGCTAGATTTACTAGAGAATTCGAATATTGACAAGGATAACATCACCATCTTATTAGCTCTTGGAGCTCATAAACCAATGATCCGAAAAGATATAATTCTTAAATTAGGAGAAGAAATAGCAGATTCTTTTAACATAGAGAATCATCATCCTTACGAGAATTTGGTTAAATTAGGAGAATCTTCCAAGGGAACACCTATAGAAGTGAACAAAACATATTATGACGCAGATCTCAAAATCTCCTTAGGAGGAGTAATTCCTCATCCTCTTGCGGGTTTCGGTGGAGGCGCTAAAATTGTCCTTCCCGGGGTGAGTGGCATAAGAACACTTGAGGCAAATCATTCTGCCGCTATGAGAGGTATCGGAGCGGGGTTAGGAAGGATGACGGGTGTAAGAGAAGATATCGAGGAGATAGCTGAGAAAGTCGGATTGGATTTTACGATTAATATTCTTTTCAACGAGATTGGGAATATAGCTGCTATGACCTCAGGTCATTTTAGGGACGCTCACCGAAGGGCTATGGAATTAGCCGAGGAACATTATAAAACAGATGTGACCTTAAATAATCAAATATGTTTTTTCAATTGCTTCCCAGAGGATTCTGAGTTAAATCAGTCAACAAAGGGATTGAATCTCTTAATGACAGCTCCTAACAGGATGCTCGATCGCAAAGGTGATATTGTACTAATGTCTTCTTGCTATGAGGGACGGGGATATCATAGCCTCCTGGCAGAGACTGGCTCTAGATTATTTACGAATTTTGGAGATAGTGTGATTTGGAGAGCCTTTATTAAAAGAAGGAGTGTTAATTTCTTCTCTCCGAATTTAAGTGAGAATGATTTATACCATCTTTTTCCCGAGTCGGTAAATTTATTCAATGATTGGAAGGATTTAATCCGTCATTTGAGTAACAAGTACGGGGAATCACCTAGAGCCGCGCTTATTCCTACAAGTATTCAACTTACATAGGCAATACATTTCTTTTAGATTTTAAATCTTAAGAAAACTTATTATTATTTTTTCATTGAATTTTATATGGAGAACGATCAAGAAATAAAATCTAAATCGAAAAGCCTTATAGAAAAAATATTAGCAAGAAAAGCAATCATCCTAATCATCTTCGGTATAATAATAAGAGTTGGTATGCTTTTTTATTATTATTTTACTCATCAAATTGACCCAACCAGATCCTGGGGGGATGTTGGGTTAAACTTTAGGATAAGCATCTATTATCCATTTCTTACAAATCTTTTAATTGAACTTTTTAGATTTCTCTCCTTTGGATTCGTTGAAGTATTTGCCTTTTGGGCTTTCCTTTGGGATCTATTAACAACTCTTATGTTTTATTTTGTAATAAAAAGTTTTAATATTCCGAATAAGAATTATGCTTTCGGATTATTCCTTATTAATCCTTTCTTCTTTCTAAACAACAGTTTTAGTTTAGCAAATTGTGGTTACCACATAACTGATGCCTTCTTCTTTTTCTTTTTATTTCTGGCTCTTACATTTCTCCCTAAAAAAGAAAGAAGATATCAATATTTATTTTATATCTTCTTAGCTCTTTCCATGTGCATAAAATATTATACAGTCCCGGTAATTGGGATACTTTTTCTTAAATTTCTATACGATAAGAAGTGGAAAGCATTAAAAACGTTCTTAATTATTACTATTCCATTAATTCTTGGTTTTCTGATCATACCTTTCTTCTATTCTCAGTCTTTTTCTGAAGAACTTGTAGAATGGTATAACATTGGCTCAGAGTATCCGCTTCCAATAAGAGTTCTACCGGGTGTAGTTATTTTTGTTTTATTCTTTATTTTTATATTCAGAAAAGCTGATATTCTCGAAATAATAATAGTATCTATTATGGCTACGGGTACATTTCTTTTTTTCAGCTATCCCTATTTAAGATGGTTCCAATCTATTATTTTTTATGGTATTCTTAAACAAAAGGAATTCTTTAGCTTTTCTTTAGATCTCCAATTTATTGAACGAAAAATTAATGTAAATAATCATCTTATTACATTCTATCTCTCGTTTTTGGGCGTTTTAGCATCATATCTGATGATAATTTTTGTATTTAACTAAAAAAATTCGACAAGAATACGTCTATTTCAATTATATCTTAAAATTAAAAACTATAAACATTAGATTTTATAGATCTTATCAATTCTTATATCTATAATTCCTAAATCCTATTAAGTTTAAGAGGGGTTAAAATGAAAAAAGTTGAATTACTAGCACCTGCCAAAAATATCAAGGCTATTAAAGCGGCATCAGAATACGCTGATTCAGTATACTTTGGAGTTCAGAGATTTAATATGCGTATGCGATCTGAAAATATACAAGTGGATGAATTACCTAAAATTGTCGAATTTTGCCATAAAAAGGATTTAAAGGCGTTCTTAACTACTAATATTTTAGTATATGATAATGAAATAAATGATATTAGACGTTTATTAAATACGGCAAAAGAGGCAGGAATTGATGCTGTAATAGTGCATGACATGGCAGTGATACAGCTAGCGAAACAAATAGGAATTCCCTTTCATATTTCAACTCAATGTAATGTATCAAATTCTCTTTCTGCTAGATTTTATGAAGATCTTGGGGCTGAAAGGTTAATTTTAGCTCGGGAATTAAATCTTGAAAAAATCAAAGAGATTAAAAGGAATCTGATGAAGGCAGAGATTGAGACATTTATACATGGAGCCATGTGTACTGCTGTCAGCGGACGCTGCTATTTTTCCCAAGATGTTTGCGGTACAGATGAAAAAAGCGCGAATCGAGGAAGTTGTATCCAACCTTGCCGAAGAAAGTGGTGGGTAAAGGATAAAAAAGGAAATGAATATATATATGACGGGCAAAGATTTATGAATTCCAGAGACCTTTGTACAATCGCCTACATTCCCGATTTAATTGAGGCAAATATTGACGCTTTCAAAATTGAAGGTCGCATGAGACATCCGCACTATGTGGAAACAGTAAGTAAAGTATATCGTGAAGCGATTGACGCATATTATAATGGTGAATTTTCGGAGGATAAAATTGGATGGTGGGTCACAGAACTTAAGAGAGTTTATAATAGAGGGTTCACCCCTGGTTTTTATTTCAAGCGAATGACCGCAGATGATCATCAACATAATTATCCTTACAATCTCTCTCATTATCGGTATATCAAGGTAGGAAAAATTACTAATTACAATTCCAACTCCGAATACGCAAATGTAATGCTTAATAACGGATATATTACTAAGGATGATGATCTAATTATAATGGGTAAATCCACAGAAACCTATATACACCAAGACGCAAAATTGATTAAATATAGGGGAAAGGAAGTTGATAAGACCCCTCGTGGGACAAAACATGAACCTATCAATGTGAAATTGAAACTTCAAAAACCCGCGGAAGGGAAGGGTAAGGATAAAGTTTATATCTTTACGAATAAAACCTACGAAAAGCAAGAATATTCCTTATAGAGTACTATATTTATAATAAAGTCTCTTAGACCTTCCAACTACCAATATAATTAATAGAATTTCTAATTTTAAGTCGTAAATAATTTAAATTAAATTGTCAATTATATTTTGTAAAGTTAATTTGTGGTTATTATGTCAAAAGAAAAGAAAATTGTGGAGTCAGTACCTAATTATTCTGAAGGAGAAGATGGAGAAAAAGTAGACAAAATCGTTAGTGAAATCAAGAATACCCCCAATACGAGAATCGTAGATGTACAATATGATTCTGATTACAACCGAGCAGTAATTACCTTTGTTGGAACTCCAGATGCCGTCCTTAAAGCAAATATTGCAGCTGCCAAAAAGGCAATCGGTCTGATCGATATGAGGAAGCATAAAGGACAGCATCCTAGAATAGGTGCACTTGATGTTGTTCCATTTGTTCCTGCTAAGAATGTTTCAATAGAGGAATGCGTTGAATTATCAAGAAAATTTGCTCAAGCAATGGGCGATGAGGGAGTTCCCGTTTATTTATATGAACAATCTGCGAGTAAAGAAGAGAGAAAAGATATAGATAACATTAGAAAAGGAGAATATGAAGGATTAA
>CAZZIC010000125.1:0-12723 GCA_964653985.1 uncultured archaeon
ATTAAATAGAATAATTGATGATTTTCTAGTTGAAAGATAAAAAGAATTAATCTAATATGCAGAAAAAATAATAAATCATATTTGGTGATAGATATGGCAACTAGAACAGATGAGGTATTAAAAAAGGATGTAATTGACCAATTATTCTGGGATGACAGAGTCGATGCTAGTGAAATCAATGTTTCTGTTGAAAATGGTATGGTCACCCTTAAAGGCACGGTAGGAAGTTATAGCGCGAAAGGGGCCGCATCCACTGATGCATGGGCAATAGAAGGAGTATCTTCGGTTAATAATAACTTAACTGTAGAGTATCCCGAAACATTTGAAGTACCTACTGATGACGAAATTAAAGCTAATGTTGAAACATCCTTGTCTCTCAACTTAAGTATCGATGCCTCCGATATCGATATCGCAGTAACTGCCGGAATCGTCACTCTTGAAGGTTCTGTAGATGCGTATTGGAAGAAAGTTAGAGCAGAAAATATTGCTTCCGGAATTACCGGAGTTTTAGACATAATTAACAAGATTACTATTGTTCCAACTGAAAACTTTATTGATAAGGATATTGCCCAAGATATTATGGATTCAATAAGTAGAAACTATAAAGTAAATGTAGATAATGTCGATGTAAAAGTAGAGAATGGAAGTGCTACGCTTTCAGGAACTGTTGATGATTGGAGCGCTTATAGAGCAGCAATGGATGCCGCTGAATTCACTGCAGGCGTGACTGATGTAGAAGACAATTTGATAATTGAAAGTTTATAGAATTTCAAGAATTTTTAATCTTTTTATTTTTTTGATTTTGTTTTAACCTTTGAAGGTTATTTTTTATTCTTTTTTCTGAAAAATCATACGTTTCAATCATAAATTCCGCTAATTCTTCAAAATTTACTTCTTTCCAGGTTAATGGATGATAATCTTTTTTGAGAGGGGGATGTAAATAAATATTCCTAATTTTTTTAAATATTTCCCTTTTTACTTTTATCTTTTTGCCTCTTATTTTTTTACCTGCCTCCATGATGCTTTCAAGATCTTTATATTTTCTAATTAGTTTCAAAGCTGTATGCTGTCCAACCCATTTAACACCCGAATAATAATCCGTTCCTATAAGAATACCCATATCAACTAATTGTTTTTGTGTTATTCCTAAATTATCAAGCATTTTCGATAAAGAGATGAATTCTATTTTTCTCTGAAGTTTTGTCTTTTTGGTAGGAGCAAATTTATTTAAAAATCTGGTCCCTCCAAATAAAAGAGTATCATAATCTTTAGAAATCACACCCCATGCATCATTATTCTTTACCATATATGCAGCTTGAGCTTCTCCCTCTCCCTTAGCTTGGATAAAAGGAACCCCAAATTTACTAATTAATTCTTTACATTCCTCAATTATGGTGGAGTTAATCGTAGAGGTCATCTTTGAATACTTGATTGCCTCTTCTATATTTCCTTGTTTTCTTGCCTTTTTTGCTTTTTCTTTTGCTTCTCTTCTAATTCTTTTTCTCTTATTTAAAGTATCAAACTTTGATTCGGGATAATTTCCATCAAAAATATAAATGGGTTTAATATCTCTGGTTAAATAGTTTATTGTCCTGTAAAAAAGTCCTGAAAGATGGGAAACGATATTTCCTTCCTTATCTGTTAGAGGCTTACCATTTCTATAACGAATTGCGCTTAAAAACTGAAAAATGAGATTATAAGAATCAATAGCAACAATTTGATTTTTCAAGTTTTTTATAAAAATTTTACTCTTTCCTTTCTCCGCTAATTCATTAATTTTAACTCCCATAAACTTGTTATTCCTCACTTGGATAATAAATTATATGATTATCAAGGAAAAGGTTTCCTTTAATTCTTAAGTCTTTGATTTATAATTGTAATTCGTCAAAACTCTATTTTTGATTAGGTTTTTTTAAGGTTTTTAGGTTTCTTGAGTTAAAGGCTTGAATTTTCATAATAATTTATATTAAAAATATTTAAAAATGAAAGAAGCTAAATTTAGCATTGAGAGACCGTTAAAGATATAGAGTAAATGTTATTATTTAATTTTCTTGTTAAAAAGTTTATTGTATTCATAATAATTTATTAACAATGAACCAAGTTAGTGAAAATAGAAATGAGTCATATAAAAAATAATCAAATCGCTAAGAAATTATATGAAATTGCAGATTTGCTGGAATTGAAAGGAGTAAGCTTTAAGCCCAGAGCATACAGAAGAGCTGCACAGAATATTGAATCATTAGCAGATGATATTGGCACCTATCATAAAAATAAAAAATTGCAAGATATTCCAGGAGTTGGAGAAAGTATTGCCGAAAAAGTTGAAGAGATCTTAGAAACAGGTGAACTTGAATATCTAAAAAATCTTAAAGAGGAATTTCCAGAAGGTCTATTAGATATGATGGATATTCAAGGTTTGGGTCCAAAAAAGCTTATGAAACTCTATAAAAATCTTGATATAACAAATATTGACGAATTGGAAAAAGCCGCAAAAGATGAAAAAATAAGGGATCTTGAAGGATTTGGAAAAACTTCCGAGCAAAATATTCTGGAAGGATTAGAAATGTTTAAAAGATCTCAAGAGAGGTTTATCTTAGGTCATATTTTGCCGATTTCTAATGAAATCGAAGAAAAGCTTAAAAATCAAAAAGTAGTAAATAGAATAGCTGTCGCAGGCTCTATACGAAGAAGAAAAGAAACAATAGGAGATGTAGATATTCTAATCACTTCCGAAGAACCAGAAGAAATTATGGATTTTTTCACTAAATTACCTCAAGTAAATCGAGTTTTATCAAAAGGAAAAACAAAAAGCACAATCATAACCGCAGACGACTTACAAATCGATCTGCGAGTAGTTGCAGATGATAGTTTTGGATCTGCTCTACAATATTTTACGGGCTCAAAAGCTCATAATATTAAATTGCGGAGATTAGCTTTAGATAAGAATTGGAAGTTAAGTGAGTATGGATTAACTGATAATGAAACCAATGAAAAAATAGCTGGAAAAGAAGAGAATAAAATATACGAGGAATTAGGATTGGCTTATATTGAACCAGAATTAAGAGAAGATCGGGGAGAAGTGGAAGCTGCTTTAGAAGATAATCTCCCAGATCTAGTAAAAAGGGATGAAATTAGGGGAGATCTGCACATTCACACAAAATGGAGTGAAGGAAATCACAGCATCGAGGAAATGGCAGAAGAGGCCATAAAGAAAGGACACGAATATATTGCTATATGTGATCACTCTGGAACTCTCCAAATTGCACAAGGATTAAAAGACGAGGAGATTAGAGAACAAATAAGGGAGATCGATAATCTTAACGAAAAAATGGACAATATAGAGATATTGAGAGGTATTGAAGCAAATATTGATAAAGATGGAAAACTTGATGTAAAAAATGAAGTTTTAAAAGATTTAGATTTTGTTGTTGCAAGTATCCATCATGGATTTAAAAAATCTCAAAAAGAACAAACCGAACGAATTATTACTGCCATGCAAAATGAATATGTAAATGCTATAGGGCACCCGACAGGTCGTATGTTGAACAAAAGGGAACCTTATGATTTAGATATAACAAAGATTTTTGAGACTGCGGAAGATCTTGGGGTTTCTTTAGAATTGAATTCTCAACCCGACAGATTAGATTTATCAGATGTAAATTGCCTTGAAGCAAAAAAATTCGATTTAAAAATTGTAATTAATACTGATTCCCATAATAAAAATCATTTAAGATATATTGATTTAGGTGTAGTAACTGCTAGAAGGGGATGGCTAGAAAAGGAAAATATCTTAAATACCTTGAGTTTATCAAACCTTAAGAAGTATTTAAACCTTTAGCCTAAAATTATATTATTAACCTATTAAAAATTATATCAAATCTTTTTATTGACAATTTATTTCTTTTTAGTGAAAGAATATGAACGAAAGTAGATCTAGTTTAAAAAAAAAGCGAATTAGACGATTTTTTCTTAATTTTGGTCCTCTTGAAATAGAGAAGGAAGAATCTATTCAACAGGAAGTGGAGACAGGGTTAAAATATACTCAAATGCGACTTCCTATTGAAAAAATAACTCCGGAAATGGAACAAAAGTTAAAAGAAAAGATCCAGCCACATATTTTGAAAGCAGATGTAAGAGAATGTAGTGGAGAGGATTTAGAAAAGTTAATGTATATCTATAATCGCTCTTGGATGACTACAAATACCCCTTTTTCTCCTATAGAACTAGATTCCTTACAATCTATTCATGATTACCCCGAGACGGTTATTTTAATCGTCAAATTATACGGAAAAGATGTTGGATTCATCATTCTGGATTTTGAAGGAGACAATAATCAATATGGAGTTATTGCTGGTCTTGGAGTTTTACCAAGCTATCAAGGAAAAGGAATTGGGAAACTTTTGGCACTACATGCATGGGATAAATTTGAAGAGAAAGGAGTAGAAGAATTACGATGTGAAGTTTATTCAAAAAATGAAAGAGCGGAGAGATTTATTCGATCAATAGGATTCGAGAAATATGATGAGAAGGTATATAAGAAAGGAGATTTTGAATTAGCATAAAAGTCTTTACATGTATTCAAATAATTACATATCGAGACATTTTAAATTTTTAATAGTTATAAAATATATATTGATGAATTTAAGCCTTTTAGCCAAAATACTTGAAAATATTAAATAAAGAATAAAGGAGAATTGAACCTAAAATTAGACTAAAATTGATTTTGTATCTCTCCTTCTCAAAATAAGGTATCTAAAACATCAGAATTATTAAGGATTTTTAGTTGTTCTGAATCAAGCTGAGCGCAATACGCATTCAATAATTCAATTAAGGGAAAAATCTTTTTATTTTCAATTGAATAATATCTTTTATTTTTTCTTCGAATCTCTTCAATTATTTTCATTTCTCGTAGAGTTTGCAATTCTTGAAGTAATTTATCTCTCCCTAATTTGGTTTCATTTTGGATCTCATCTCTTGTTTTAGCCCTCTCCATTAGAGATCCGATAACTTTTATACGAGTAGATTTTGAGAGGAACTTCAAAAAACTAATAATATTTTGGATGAATCGATTAGATTGTTCTTCTGGCATAATTCAACCTGTTTTTTTGCGAATTATCTGCATAAATGAAATATGATTTAGAAATTTAATGAATAGAAGAGATCTAATAATTATTTTTGGAAATCAATCGAAGAACCATATTAGAAACAGAAAATTATCAGAAAATTATTCTTAATAATGAAATATGTTTCATCTCAATCGTGAAAAATTCCTTATGTTTTATCCTTAAAAGTTAAGTAAGTTAAAAAATTACCCAAAATGTTGATACCGCTACGCGGTTGATGTTTCTGGGTGATGCGTCCCAAGAAAAAAGCTTTATATCTTATCCTCTTCAATGAAAAGATGAAACTTTCCTTCATGTATATTGGCAATATAATCATCTCCTCTAATTGCCCAGGTAATTTTATCTCCGTTTCTGGCTTTTTTAGCCCAATGTGAACTTGTTTTGGGGTTTTGTTCGACGAAAAAGTATTCCTCATGATATACACACCTTAAACCCTTTTTGGAAGTTCTTTTTATTGAATATTCTTCCCCTCCTAATTCTACATAATCCTCTTCGTGAAAAATTGCGTTATGAACTTTTCTTAACATCTCTTCCAGTTGATTCTTATTATTTGACATTTAATTTCCTCCTCAGTTTTAAGATTTAATTTTTATAAATCCATTTTTAAGACTATTGGACAATGATCAGAGCCTTTAATTTCATCTAAATGATAACTATTTTCCAGTTTATCTTTTAATTCCTCATTAATTAACCAATAATCAATACGCCAGCCGTTGTTCTTTTCACGAGCATTATATTGATAAGTCCAATAAGTGTATTTTCCATCTTGGTCATTAAATTCTCTGAAGGTGTCAATAAATCCCTTATTTAAAAACTGGTCGAACCAATCTCTCTCCTCAAATGTAAATCCAGCAGTCATTTGCTTTTGCTCAGGCCTTGCTAAATCTTTTTCTTTATGAGCAACATTGAAGTCTCCCCCAATAATTAATGGTTTATCTTTTCTTAAATCTTCACAGAAGTATTGAAACTCATTATTAAACCATCTTTTATCTTCTAATCTTTCTAATTCTGGTCCCGAATTGACAAAATAAACATTGATTAAATAAAAATCATCTAATTCTAGAGTAAGAACTCTTCCCTCTTTATCAAATTTATCCACTCCAATTCCTTTTATAACCGAGATAGGTTCCTTCTTGGAATAGGTCACTACTCCACTATATCCTTTCTTTTCTTTCGAAGAAACCCAAAAATCATAATAATTATTAATATCCAATATAACTTCCTTTGCTTTCCTCGGTTCAGTTTTAGTTTCTTGAAAGCAATAATAATCCGCATTTTGATCATTCATAAAATCTATAAGTCCTTTTTCTACGGTGGCATTAATGCCATTTACGTTCCATGAAATAAACTTTTTAACCATAAATATTCACTTTATAATGAAAAGATTAGTCTAATTATTGTAAAGATACCCACTCCGATTGAGATAAAACCAATTATTTTTTTAGCCTTTTCCTTGTCAATTCTTTTTGCTAATAAGGCTCCTAACGGGGTTGCTATGATAGAAGCAATTATCATCACGACAAGAAGCTGTATTGTAAGCTGAATATTAGAAAAGCCTTGAAAAAGGTAATAAAAGATAAATCCCAAACCAGCTAGAAACGCTTCAGAAAGATCTGTCGTTGCCACCGCTTCACCATGCTCTCTTCCGGAGACAATCTGTCCCGAAGTTGCAATAGGGCCATACCCTCCTCCCGATATTGCTTTGTTAAATGAAGCTATTCCACTAATAATATATAATTTTTTCCATGAAAAGGAGAAGCTAAGTTTTGTAATCATCAATATCCCCACTGCAGTAATCATTATACCGATATAAAACTGAACAAAAAATTCATTCAACAAAGTCGCAACATATACGGCTAAAACAGTAGCTATCATTCCAACTACTGTGAAAAGAATTGTTATTTTCACATCTGTTTCTTCTTTGGAACTCAATTCTACATTTTTATATATTGCATGAAATATTGTACCTGAAAACCCAGCACTCATTTGTGAGACTAATAAGACAGGTACAACAATGGCAGAATCAAATCCGAGATTAATTAGGATTGGAGTTAAAATTCCATATCCCATTCCAAAACTCGAATCAATAAAAGCAGCTAAAAAAGCCAATATCATAAGTAAAATTAAAAGGAAGATATTTAACTCCATTCTATTCATTTTCCCTCTTATTAACTATTATTTTTATTATTTTTGATCATTCATCATTCACTGTAATTTTTGAAGCTTCCTTTTTTTTGTCAATATTCAAAAAAAGAATAATTTCATTAATAATAAAACCCCGAGACCTATGGAAATAAATCCAATTGAATATTTTGCTTCAATACGTTTGATATACCTTTCCGTAAGGCTCCCTAAGGGAGTAGCAATTATGCCAGAAACCACTATTACTATCCCTAAATTCAAAAATTCGAAAGGAAATCCAAACCAAATATAATAAAGCAAAAACCCAAAACCGGATAACATAGCTTCTGAAAAAGAAGTAATTGCTTCTGTTTTCTCATAATCTCCGTTCTTAAGTATTTGTTGATAAGCTGCGAGAGGGCCATATCCTGCTCCTGATATAGTTTGATTAAAAGCCCCCAAAAAACTAATTGCACACATTTTTCTTTCGGAGAATTTAAATCTTTTTTGGGTTATCATAAAGATCCCAACAATAATAATCATAAATCCTATATAGAAATTCATAAAAGTTTCTTGAAATAGAATAACTAAACCAATAGCAAAAACCATCCCTCCCATACCGGCCAAAGTAAAGAAAATAGTTATTCTGGCATCTTGTTTAGCTTCTTTAGTATAGTCTATTCTTTGATAAATGGAATGATATATAGCCTTTGTTAACCCAGTAAATAACTGAGAAAGCAATACAATCGGAAGTATAACTAATGGACTATAATCAAATAATAATAAAATCGGAGTTAATATTCCATATCCAATTCTAAAACTTGAATCAATAAAGGCCGCAAATATTCCCATCATAAAAATAAATATTAAAATCAAATTTTCCATTTAACGTCCCTTTTTAGTTCTTTTATTTAACCTTTTTATGCCAAATTTTATAAATTTATGAGTTTATATTTATAAATCTCAAATGTGTTTTCGCTAAATCTCAAATTGAATACTTCATTTAGCTTAGATTTTTCGTTTTACTCATCAATATCTTTATAAATTATACAGATCATTTTTAAAAAGTTCAGAGAAATATCTAAATTAATCATTTCTATGTGTATAAGTAAATTAATCGGTTTGATAAAATTATGAAAGATATATTATGGTTTAACGAAATTGGAGAAGGAGATTTAGATGCTGTTGGAGGGAAAGGTCTTAATTTAGGTCTTATGGTCTCAGAAGGATTTCCTATTCCTCCTGGCTATGCCATAACTTCGAAAGTTTATTTTGATTTCATTGAAAAGACTGGTATAAAATCTAAATTAAAAAAATTGTTAAAAAATCTCGATGTAGAAGAAACTGAGGAGCTTCAAAGCATTTCAGATGAAATCTATGATATTTTTTTAGAGGAAGAGTTTACTGATGAGTTAAAAAGTAAGTTAATGAAGGCGTTTGAAAAATTAAAAGGTAATGATAAATTACACGTGGCGGTTAGAAGCTCGGCCACAGCGGAAGATTTACCCGAAGCTAGTTTTGCCGGACAGCAAGAAACATATTTAGGTGTCGATGAAGAAAATTTAATAAAATCTGTATTAAAATGTTGGGCAAGTCTATTTACGGCACGAGCGATATACTATAGAGAAAAAAATAATTTTAGTCATATTGATATCGGAATTTCGGTTATTGTCCAAAAGTTAATAGATGCGGATGTAGCGGGTGTTCTATTTTCCAAACATCCATCGACCGGAAAAAATGTTGTTATTATTGAGGCGGGGCTTGGTCTTGGGGATCCGGTTGTAGCCGGAGAAATTACTCCCGATACTTATACAGTAGATCGAGAAAATTGGGAAATCGTTAATAAGGAAATTTCCAATCAAAAATTTAAAATTGTTAGAAAAGGAAATACCACAGAAGAAATAGATTTAGGGAAGGATGATGGAAACAAACAAAAACTCCCCGACGATAAAATAAAAAAGCTTGCGAAAATCGGCGTAGATATCGAGAACTATTATGATGGAGAGGCTCAAGATATAGAATGGGCTTCTTCTGATCAATTATATGTTTTACAATCAAGACCAGTTACAACGATACAAGAAAAGGAAAAAGTTGAGGAAAAGGAAGCTGAACCTGGAGGAGAAGTTATATTAAAAGGATTAGCTGCCAGCCCTGGAGTGGGATCTGGGGAGGTAACAAAAATCAAAGATGCTGACGAATTATCCAAGATTAAAGATGGAGATGTCCTAGTTACCACAATGACAACACCTGATATGGTACCGGGAATGAAAAGGTCATCTGCAATTCTTACGGATGAAGGAGGAATGACCAGCCACGCTGCTATTGTTTCACGAGAATTAGGAATTCCTTGTATTGTTGGAACTTCTGAAGCAACAGAAGTTTTAGAAAACGATGAAACTATAACTGTTGATGGAAGTGAAGGGAGAATTTATAAAGGTCGTCTTGAATCAAAACTAAAAGAGGAAGAAGAGAGAAAAGAAGCAGAAAAAACAGCTCAATCTGTCATCGTTACTGGAACTAAAATTTATGTAAATCTTTCCTCTCCTAGTACTGCTCCAGAAGTAGCTAAAAGAAATGTTGATGGTGTTGGACTATTCAGAGCAGAATTTATCGCAGCGCAAATCGGTAAACATCCAAAAAAGATGATTTCAGAGGGTAGAGATATTGAATGGTCTGATGAATTAGCAGAAGGAATTAGAAAGGTAGCTTCAGCTTTTAGTCCAAAACCCGTAGTTTATAGGACACTTGATTTTAAAACAAATGAATACCGAGAATTACCGGGAGGACAAAAATATGAACCAGAAGAAAACAACCCTATGATTGGTTTTAGAGGATGTAACAGAAATATTACCAGTCGAGAAGTATTTGAATTAGAATTAAGGGCAATTAAAAAGGTAAGAGAAAAGCATGGACTTAAAAATCTTCATATTATGTTCCCTTTTGTGCGAACTTTGGATGGGTTAAAAAAGGCCATTGAAATAGCTAATGAAAATGGATTAAAACATGGAAAAGATTTCTTAATATGGATGATGGTTGAGGTTCCTAGTACAGTCTTGAGAATTGATGAATTTCTACAATACGTAGATGGAGTTAGCATTGGTACAAATGACCTCACACAATTAATATTAGGGGTTGATCGAGATAATCAAAACCTCGCGGAGTTATTTGACGAAAGGGATCCCGCTGTATTAAGGGCATTAGAAATTATCATAAAAGCTTGTAGGAAACATGATAAAACCGTCTCAGTCTGCGGTCAAGCACCTTCGGTATATGAAGAGATCGTAGAATTTTTAGTAAAACATGGAGTTACAAGTGTAAGCGTGAATCCCGATGCAATTGAATCCACTAGAAAATTAATTGCTCGAGTGGAACATAAATATATGCTGGATAAATTGAGAGAGTTAAAATTATAATTTTTTTTATTTTCTAATTTATTGTTAAGAGGGTTAATTATGAATTCACAACAAAAAAATCAACCAAAACTCATCACAATTGGCAGTTGTACCTTAGATACCATAATAGAAGTTAAGGATATGTTGCGATTTGAGTTATTGGAAAAAGATGAAGTAAAAAAATATACCGCCATAGAATACAGTAAAAAGCTTAACTTAAAGGACGTAAGATTTTTTCAAGGGGGATCGGCAGCAAATATCGCATCTAATTGTTCGATGTTAGGCTTACAAAGTATATATTTAGGTGTCCTTGGGGATGATTTTTCTGCACAAATGTGTATTGAAGACCTTAAGGATCGAGGAGTTGATACATCCCAAATCATACTTACTGATAAAGATAAAACTGCTTTCTCTGTAATATTAAAATCAGGGTGGGGAAAAGATAGGAGTATTTTAGCCTATAAAGGGGCAAATAATCTAATTAAACCTTCCGATGTTAAAGAAAAACTTTTTGAAGAAATAACAGCATTTGCGTGGACATCTTTAACTAAAGATAATAGCTGTAGTGCCATAGAAAAAGCTATTGATTTAACGCACCAAAGAGACGGGTGTGTTTTTGCAGCTCCTAGTATGTCAATTATCGCAAATGCTTCTAAATGGGCTAAAAAACTAATTTCAAAATCTGACATTCTTTCATTAAATAAAGATGAAGCTAAGGAACTAACTGGAAGAGATTCAGATGTGGGTATTATCAAGGAACTAACTAACTTAGGTCCCCGATTGGTGGCTATAACTAATGGATCAAAAGGTTCTTTAATTTCTGATGGGGAAAACGTCCTTACATACGGCATTTATGAAGGAAAAGTAGAAGATACAACGGGAGCAGGCGACGCTTTTATGAGTGGCATCATTTTATCCGATTATTATGATTATCCCTTAGAAAAAACTGCGAAAGTAGCTACAGCTGTAGGAGCTTTTGAATCAAGGAAAACTGGGGTAAGATATGGAATTCCAAATGATATAAAAATTATCGAGGATTTTATAGCAGAGAACTTTCTGGAACATCACCATTCAAAGCTCGAGGAATTAGACTAAATTATTCGACTAATTTGTCTGCTTCATTGTCTATATCTCCAATATAACATAACTTTAAATATTCTAAAAACAAATATTTTATCACCGAGTAATTTTAATATTCATGGAGGTCAAATAAAATGAAATCAAAAAAATTCTTAACTTTATTTATATTTGTAAGTTTCATTTGCTCGAGTGCTTTTGTCCAAGGCTCTACGGATTACGCTTGGGAAGTTGAAGAAGACAAATTATTTATTTACGAGATCCGTTCTTTTGATGAAGATTTAGCAGATGATGTTTATGTTAATTCCGATATAGAAGATTTATTGGGCGCTGGTGCAGAAGTGGGAGATATGCAAGCAAATATGATTACAGATGTTGACGAAATAGCTGATTATAATAACGATGGAACTGAAGATGACCCTGGTTGGGAGATCGATGGTTGGTTCTGGAGTGAGGAGTGGACCGATCAAGAGGATGATTTTGAAGATCCCGAAGACTCTGAGATATTTAAGTTTAGTGGTTGGAAAATCTCTCAAGATCCAGAAGTTTATTCAATGCTCCCCGGTTGGGAAGTATTATTTTTTGTTTTAATTAGGTATACGGGTGTCCCTAGTCCTGCTGATCAATGGCTTGATGATATTGACTGGGCTGATATTGAAGTTGAAGGATCTACTTTGTCTATTGAGCAAAATGCTGCCACTACTTCAAATTTAGATGAAGATATCATATTGTATTACGAATTTCAATCAAATGGTTTATTCAAGGGTTATCGTGTTGAAACAACTGATGGTGATATCGTTTACGAGGTAAGTCTTCAGAGTTTTCTATCCAATATTCCTGGATATGGTATTCCATTATTAACTGGAATAATGCTGATCTCAATAATTGGAGTAATATATTCATTCAATAAAAAGAAATAACACTAAAAAAAATCATTTTTTTTCTATTTTTACCTAATTTCTATCTTTAAACATAAAATTATGTTTGTTGAATCATAATATCTTCTTTAA
>CAZZIC010000126.1:0-12435 GCA_964653985.1 uncultured archaeon
GGGCTCCATGATATGTAATCACTCATTTTAATTTATTCCTCCACTTTATAATTTTTATGATTAATAATTTTTTTAAAAGAGTTTCTTATATTATTATACCATAACCATATATTTAAAGATTTGGGTTATCACATAAGTTATAGAAGAAAAAAGTGAAAAAAATTTCAATTGAGTTTTGATAGAAATGAGTTGATTAATCTCCGCTAAGATACCGACTTTTTTCTGAAAAGGACTTTTCTCTAATTAGATTGATATAAATAGTTATAGCTTCACAGATAGATTCATGTGGCTTTATAGATCTTTATATTTTGAAAAAAGTAAAGTTTTTGTCAAATTCTGAGACTCTGAAATGATCAAATTTGGCAATAGAAAAGATAACCCAAAGTTTATTTCTTCTTTAGTTTTGGGGTATTCGAAAGGAATTACTTAAGGAAAGACCGTATTTTATTGCTTTAATTTGGGTTGAAGATTTTTTGAAGCATCTTATCACTAATTTAGCAAATTAAATAATCAAAAACGGAAATTTTTGGATGTTAAATATGAAAAAAAGCCAAAATAATTGATAATATTAAGAACACAGTATAAAAGTCAATGCCATAAATTTTCTTGTTGGAAAAGAAGATCCTCATAAAAAAACCGACGTTATACAGTATAAAGAAGAAAATACAAAAACTAATTGAGAATGTTCTTGTTAATGCATTATTAAAAAAGAAAAAGAAGGGAAAAAGAAACAGTATGGAAAAGATCATAATTCCAGTAATATATACTACTGCATGAGAGAGAAGATTCTTTAATTTTGGTTTATAGCTCGAAGCTTTAAATTTCAAAAGGATAGCCCCTAACTTTCCATCTAAACAAAAATGCTTTAGAAGCCAAGGTAAACCTGCTGAGATGCCGTAAATTACGATAAAAAGGAAAAGAAGATAAAGATAGGAAGGAGAATTTGGTGCCAATATAAATGGAAATTTCAAGAAATGGGTTATAACATTCCACTGGAAAATAATACAGAGTATGGTAAGACTCCCAATTATTAAACTTTTCAAAACATTATATTGTAGATTTTCGAGCCCATTATATTTTATTTTTGGAGGCTCAAGGTTTTCTGATTCGTTTGTTTTTAGTTTATCGGCTAACATCCAATATTTTACTTCGAAAGTACATATTATTATAAAAACAGAAAAGATTATCCCTCCAATACCAAATAAAGCATTCCCCAGAAATTTTAGGGAGTGATATGTTTGAAAAGCCATATAATTTAAGAAGCCCCAAACTATTGGCAGTAAAGTAAGGATTCCCATCAAGATCAAGGGAATTATTGCTCTTACCTTTTTCAAGTATTCAAAAAATTTCTCGGAATGGATCGATTTTAGAGCTTTTCGTTCCCTCCTAATCTCTATCTCTGCTTTATCAGGAAAATAGTATAAAATAAGAAAGAATAATAAATAATAAATAACAATAAGAGTTCCAACAATCAAATCTGTAAAATATCCAAGAGAAATTCCAATTATCGAAACAGAGAATGTAAATATGAGGAGGAAAGAATAAAGACCTAATCTTTTATAGGATCCGCGCCAAAAAGAATAATTTTGGACTTCGAGAACCTCATTTCTTCGATTTAGAAATTCTTTTGCTCTCTCAGCTCGATCGTTTACGATTTCTTTATTTTTAAAAATTAAAACCAGTATAAGAAAGAAGGGTATAAATGAACAAGTGAATACAATACCCAATTCTATAACCAAAGAAGGATCAAATGAGGAAATATAGTGCAATTCTATATCTCTTCTTTGGGTGTATTTTTCGAAATCATTCTTTTCTTGAAACCCTAAATCAACTCCATAAAGCTTCTCTTCAAAAAAATTAATTATACTATACAAAATGCGTTGATCAGAATTAAAGAGTACCTCACTTTGAGGAGGAAAAGAGAGATATACAGCATTTTTAGATGATTGTTCTAATTTATTTTTTGCTAAATGAAGTTGGAGAGTTGAATTAAAAGGAGTCTTTATTTGAGATTCAAGAAACAAGACAGAATCGTTTCTAACGTTAGTTAAACTGTCCAGCGCATTGTATTTTTTCAAATGAGTTCGATTCAGTTTAGTTGTATCTTTAACTATAAGGTTTCTAACTAAAACAAGTTCGGCGTTAACAAGCTCATAAGATTCCAAGAGAGTTTGGATGTTTTTAGGAGTAATTTTTATTCCATTAATTGATTTGAGCGAAATAAACTCTTGAGATACAGTAAATGTTATATTATTATTTGGAAGCTTATTATCTATTAACCATCTGGTAACATTAGTCATTCCATTTATTGAAATCGTTGCGTTTATTAGCTTTGGTGTTATACCCGCACTTAGAAGAGCAGCATTACCCCCAGTTTCATATCCCAAAATACCAATACTCTCGGACTTAACAAATTTTAAGGACTTGAGATACTCAATACCATCTTGAATTATCCTTGGTTCAAAATCTTTTCGCGGCAAAATATCATGTTCACCCAAACTCATTCCATTTCCAGGTAAATCAATGGATAGTATTACGAAACCACGCTTTGCAAGTTCAACAGCCCAGTGGTTTAGCATTTCCTTTCCAATATCAAAATACTCTCCATGACATAGGATAATAGCGGGATAAGATTTGTTGGAAAATTTGGGAGAAGGTTGAAATAAACTCCCTACAGTCAAAATAGGTTGATTATTATCTATTCCCTCACTTTTATATGAAAGAGTTGTAATAACAACTTCTCTTTCGGTAAATGGAGAATATTGTAAGTTTATAATCTTAATTACAGAAGGGAATAAGAGAAAAAATGAAATAAACATTAAAACACAAATCAAAATATTCTTATTTTTATGTAAAATTAAATCTCTCAATTCCATAAACAAGAAAACAAAAAGAAGAATTAAATAAAATGATTATGATCTAATGTTTTTAATGTTTTATTTGAAAATACTCCTACCAAACTTTCTGTTCTAAGTGACATTTTGTACATTCGATTGTCTCCCCCTTCTTAGGAAGTTTAGGAAGAACATAACCGCAATTTTTACAATCGAGCTCTACTACTTGATCTTTTGAATCTATAAGATGGAGCCTGACTAATCGTTCTTTGAAATCTTTTTTAACCATAGTTAAAAGTGAGATTAAAATGTGAGGATCTTCAGCAATTACTAAACATTCAGCCTTTCTGGAATTAATCTGTCCAATTACCAATATATCTTGTTTAGATTCTAAATCTGTTCCAAAATACCATACAATCTTCTTTTCAGGATCCTTGGCGATTAATTGAAAGTTATTCATTCTTATGATCAAATTCATTTGAGTGAATAGTTCATCATCGTCCAAATTATCTTCAATTAATACTCCTAATGACTTAATTGCTCGTTTTACATTTGGTTTTTCGGTAAATTTTTTAATATTTGAACTGGGGATAATTTTTGGGTGGATGCTGATTGGTTTTATACTTATATTAATTTTTTCTGAGTTAATGACTCTGACCATATCTTGATTATTAACAAATGTAAGAATTGAGGTAATTCCATCTTCACTTGATAAACTTGTTGGTGAAAAGAAGAGACTTATCTTCTTATCACTTTGTGGATTGATTTTATCAAAAGTAATTTTTAAGTGTTTCAGATCATCATTTGAATTGTTATTGGTATTAAAAGACACAGTTGGAGGTGAAGATCGCTTCAAATTAAGCAAATGAGGATAATTCACTTTAACTTTAACCTCTGTGATAGGGGCTTCACTTTGGTTTTCAATGATAACGTGATAAAGGTATTTATCTCCAAAAGGTTTTAACCTTGTTTGAAGCTTGATTTTTTTCTCTTGACTTACACCTTCTAATTTTGCCGCTTCTTCCTCTTTAAATTCCGGTTCTTCCGCTTCTTCCATTTCCGTATCTTCAAATAAAACTAAACCGTGAACCTTACTTGATTTAGACTGTTTTTCTTCTAACATTTACATTTCGCCATAGAAAATGTGTAAACTCTATTAAAAGATAAAGGAGTAAATTCCTAATAAATTTTGATTTTCATTGAAACAATTGTTTGACAAATCTATATAATTATCTTAAAAATTTGTTAGAATTTTTTTAAGAATCGTTTCCTAATAATATGTGATGGTGGACTTAAAAAAGTTGGATGAGTTATATAAGAGCGAGACAATTAAACCAACATTTGATTATGTACATATCTTGTTAGCATTAATTATTTTTGGCAAAAATGAAGGTAAAGGGCTTGGAAGATATCGTCTGAAAAATGAATTGTTAATCGGTCCTGGGACAGCCCGTTCTTTAATCTCTAAACTTAATGAAAATATTGAATTTATTGAAGTTTTAAATGAGGAAAATAAAAGAAAGGGACATATCCTCACTGAAAAAGGGAAGGAATTTCTAAACGAAGTTAAAAAAAAAATACCTATAATTAAACAGGGGAATATTGAATCCTTAAAAGATTTAATAATACAAACTGAAACGGTGAATGCTTATCTGGTTCTTGTTAGAGATGCTGCTAAAAATCTTGGTACCGGAATTGAACAGAGAGATGCAGCAATAAAAGTAGATGGTCTAGGAGCAACGTGCTTAGTTTATGACGGGAGGGAATTCCATTATCCTTATAAGGCTGATACAGGTACACAAAATAATAAAATATATGTTAAGGAAGAAATTCAAGAATACCTGAAGAGGGAAGTTTTAGTTGAAGGACAAAAATTTATGGAAAATGATGTAATTATCTTGGGTCTAGGGGATAATAATAAAAAAGCAAGATTAGCAGCATTAAATGCTGCCTTAACCTTAATAAGAAAGGAATAAGAAAAGAGAAAAAAATATGAGATTTGAAAAAGATTTTAAATTTATTATTGATGAAAATATAAAAAATGAGATGAAAGATTGTGTTCGAGAGGCCCAGCCGAATGAAGCTTTTGGACTTATTTTTGGAGATTCAAAACAAGTTAAAGTTGAGGGCGGATATGGATATCAATATCAATACATTGGAAAACGCTTTCAATGTATAGGTTCAGATAAAAAATCTCCTGTCGCCTTTTTTGTTAGAGGAGATACGAAAGAACTATTCAAAATATTTAAAGAAGCTGTCGAAACGTATAATATGAGACTATTAAGTATCTTTCATTCCCATCCTTCTGGAGCTACCCCTAGTGGGGTTGATCGATCGAATATGGAACGATTAAATCAGAAACAAATAGGAACTTTAAGAAATCCATTTAAATACCAAATCTGGAGTATAATGGATTCAGAATCAGCAGAGCTGAATGGATTTATATTATTGAATGATGAGTTGGTACAAGTAGATGTAAAAATAAGGTAAAAAAGTAGAACTTTATTATTGAATTTTCTCGTAACCTTCTTTATTCACATAACAGATCTGAATATCATACCCAGAAGCCATATCTCGTTCTTTAGCGCTTTTTATCGCTTTTTTGGCTAAGTCTACACCCTCTTCTTTTGTTAAACCCTCTTTCCAATCACTTTCTAAAACACCTAATACAAAAGGTGAACCGGAACCATAAGAGAGATAATTATCTTCCTCATAAAGAGTTCCTAATAGGTCTATCCCATATAATTTACCAGATCCATCTGTCTGGGAATAACCACCGATAATCATTAATGTTTGATAATAACTGCGACCAGAGAATAAAATGTTCCTTGTGATATTTGCTATATATTTTACATCAGGGACTTCCTCTTTTTCAACCTCCGCTAAATTCGACAGAGCGGTAATTTGATTTATCACATATTGCGCGTCTGCCACGGTTCCCGCAATTGTTGCTGCAGTGTAGTCATTTATTTTAAAGAGTTTTTGGGCTTGTTTTGAAGCAATAGTATACCCCGCACTGGCTTGAGATTCGGTTGCGATAACAACTCCATCTTTCACTGTCATACCCAAGGTTGTTGTTCCCGATTTTAATGCTTCTTTATAAGAGGACTCATTCAATTCTTGCATATTCATTTTTTCATCCATCATTGTTATAAAATTACCATACCTTCAATAATTATAAATTCAAGTATTTAATATATATAAATCGTTTTTATTTATAGATTTTTTTCCTTTATTTTATTAATTGGGGTCGAGATAGGTAAAAATTTTAAAGTATTAAGCATTTTTAATATTATTAATCTATCATATAATTAGTGTATTATTATGGCTCGAAGTCAAGCCCGCTCGAAGCGGAAATATACCGGAAAAAAATATAGGTCATTTAGAAAGAAGCGTAAAAGAGAATTATCACGCCCTCCCATGGAAACTGAAATTGGAAAGGAAGAAAAGAAAAAACAAAAAACGTGGGGAGGAAATTTTAAACTAAAATTATCCTCAAGTTCTCATATTAACGTTACCGACCCGAAAACAAATAAAACTCAAAAAACAAGAATTTTGAGATTCGAAGAAAACAATGCCTCTAAAGATTATAATCGAAGGCACATATTAACCAAAGGAGCAATAATAGAAACAGAAATGGGTCGTGTTAAGATAACGAGCAGACCTGGCCAACACGGACAGCTTAACGGTCTTCTACTTTCTTAAGACAAAGTTGGCAAATTATATATAATTTTTTGTATAAATCAAACCAATTCTCCATCCTTCTGTATTAATTTCTAGACTTAATAATGTATTAAAGACTTATTTTCCTAACTATTCAAAATACCCATTTCTTAAAGAAAGGTTCTCAATTTTAGTTTTAGACATGAAAGTTTAGCCAGTAAACATTATTCTTTTCTAAGAGGAAAGTATGGAGTATTATTTCTCAAATTTGCCATGTTTTCCTTTTCCCTCTTTAAAAGCTTCACTTCCTTCCAAATATTCACCAGACGCTAATGTTTTTAATCCATATTCGAATTCATTAGCCATCGCTCTATTAAAACTCATTCCAAACTGGTTATATAAAGAGAGGCGATCATTTCTCATACAATTTTGGGGATATTGTGCAATTTGACGAGCCAAATTTTCTGCTTTTTCTCTTGATTTCCCATCTTCAACAACTCTGTTAGCTAATCCAAAAGAAAGAGCTTCTTCTGCATGAACGGGACGACCCGTTAATATCATATCTAAGGCTCTACTCATTCCAATTAATCTTGGCAAACGCACTGTTCCACCATCAATTAATGGGACTCCAAATCGTCTACAAAATACTCCGAAAACCGCACTTTTTTCCATTACACGCAGATCGCACCATAAAGCTAATTCTAAACCACCCGCTACGGCGTATCCTGAAATCGCAGCGATAACTGGTTTAGAAAGCATCATTCTTGTAGGTCCCATTGGACCATCCCCTTCTTTTTCAATTCTGTTACTATTTCCCTCAGCTATTGCCTTCAAGTCAGCACCAGCACAAAAATTTCCATTAGCCCCCCAAAGTACAGCGACATAAGCATCCTTGTCATTTTCAAAATTTCTAAATGCATTAGCTAACCTTTCAGCAGTTTCTCTATCAACAGCATTTCTAACTTCAGGTTTATCTAAAATAACGGTATAGATTGGATAATCTATTTCAATTTTCACGGACATTATCTTTCATTAAGAGTTTATAATTACATTTAATAGGATCTAAAAGATATTTCTTAAAATTATAATGATAATAAAAGATCTACGATAGTATTATTAAAAAATATAAGTTTAAAAAAAGAAGGGCTCTAATTTTTAATTTTTGGTTTACATTGGAGAACCTTTAAAGAAATAAAAATGCTTATCACTCCCACTACCCCAACAACAATGACTAAATTAAAGGATGAGATCTTAAAGATAAAGTCATCTTCATCATCGAACGTTAAGTCCGAAGGATTCCCGCCATAAATTGCAATCCACCAATCCCGATTTCCATCAACATCTCCATCTTCTTGAGGTTTGGGACAGCTTGATCGCGCCCAATTTCCGCTCGAAAGAATTAAAGTGTCGTTGTCAATGATGCCGTACTTACAATGATGAAAGGTAAATTCTGCACTATTCCAAAGACCATATGCTTTGTTTATTTCACTAGAATTCTCAGCCGAAGGAATTCCTTGTACGGTAAGATTATACATCGCATAACTATTATAATTTTGTTCCCAATAGGATACTGGATGGAATTCCAATAAAAGTCTTACCTTTACTCCTTCCGATAACCGACCTTGAATTATATCTAACAAATAAGGTGAAGATAAAGTATAGACTGAGATATCTATAGACTTTTGTGCGTTTTCTAGTAGGTTCGAAACAATATCAAAACAGTTATCTGGAGAAGCCATAAGAGTCATATTCATTGTCCCATTTAAGGTCTTGGGTTGAATATAGTTATTTGAAGTGTAAAAATCAAATCCATCGATTTCTGAAATCTGATTAGTTGATGTTTTTAAATGTTCTGAAGCGTTGTAGTCAAGACATACACTCCAATCATGATTAAATAATTTTAAATAATAAGATGTCACTTTTATTGAATTAATAATTAATCCAGCTTCTCTGTTCTGATTAATGGATGTGGGGGACCAATTAATAGAAGAAATCAATACTGTCTTGTTATCAACTATGACTCCTTTATTATGCTGTTCGAAATACATTGGAACTCTACCTGTACAAATTTTGATTTCCACATTTTCGAGAGAATCAACAGTGTCAGCAAACTCTTTAGAGTTTTCATTATCAGCAATTATAATTCGAATTTTGACGCCCCGATCATTTGCAGATTTTATTGCGTCTACTATTTCTGTTAGAGAATTATAGATGTACATCTGTTCAATGTCAAGATTTTTTTCTGCTGAATCAATAAGATCAATTAAAGAACTTTTAGAATTATTGGGAGAAATAATGGGGGTAACTTCGGCATACTCTGTAATAAATTCTGGATCATAGGGTTCATAACTACTACCATATCTATCTCGGCTCTGAGGGAATCCTTTACCTTCAATCTCTGGTTCATATTCTTCTCCTATATTCCAATCGTGTTGGAATAACCATCTAAAATAATCCACCACTTCTTGCCCAGCATTCTTAGCTACTTCAGTTTCTGAATTCGATATCTGAATATGATCCGTTCTCTCCCCATTATAAATGGGAAAAGCTAAACTTATTGGGATAGTGAGGAAACTAATTATAACAATCGACAAAAAATAGGATGTTTTTACTTTCATAAGAATTTCACTTAATAAATTAATCATTTTAGCTATTCAATTAATTAATTCTTCATTTTACCTTAAAAAGTTAATCATATTGAAATAAAAATAGTAGTTTGATATAAGTTTAACCTTTTTTATAATTCAAACGAGAAGAGGTTCCAATAGGGAGTTCCGACAAAAATAGTTAGAGGTTATTAAAAGAAATTAGATATTAAAAATTAGGAATTAAACTCTCATACCAAAAAGCATTTTAAAGACCATCTTTATACCTCCCAAGAATCCTCGTTTCTTCATCATAATTTTTTTATATAAGGCTTGTCGGTTTTTTGGAGGAATAACCTCATCAACCTTCTTTTTTAAAAATAGTGCATCCGACGGACATATTTGGACACAAGAACCACATCCAATGCATCTATCTAAATTTACGTGAGAATTATTATCTTTAATCGATAAAGCCTCCATATGACAAAACTCCGAGCAAGATCCACAACCTCGACAAAGAATAGAAGAGATTTCAGCATAAAAATTAGAATCCCTGTTACTAAGAAATAGTTATGTTATTTACTCTTGAATCTTAATATTTTTTATGTTCGCTTTCTTTCCTTCCACAACTTCCGTGTCATTACTACCACAGTTTTTACATTTGAATAACTGCATTCCCGTCAATTTAGCTTCTTTATCTAGAGAAACTGCAGTTATTTCGCCACAATCTCTACATTTTATTTTTCCAGAGGTCATTTCAATGATTAATTCCGCTCCTTCTGCTATCGACCCCGTTGTTGCCATTTTAAAAGATTCTTTTAAAAGTTGAGGTACGATTAAAGTAAGCTCACCAACCTCAAGATATACTTCCGTGATTCTTTTAGCGTTATATTTTTTAGCGGTCTCCTCAGCAACCTTAAAGATATTGTGAGCAAAAGCGAATTCATGCATAATTGGGATCCACTATCTCATTTTCCTAATTTCATTAGCAATCTCTTTCATTAATTGCGATTTTTTCTTTCCTTTAGCATTTACAACGACTCTTCCAGAATCTTCCCACCAAGAACGTGGATATTTTAGAACAGATTCAATTTGTGCCCCATGTCCAATTCTGTTAGCAGCTTTTGCAATTTCTTTACAACTAACTTTATCTATGGCTTGATTTTTAGGGAGTCTTCTTCCCTCACTTCTTGCTTTCCTCCCCTCAAAATACTGAGGCCAGAAAATCAGAAATGGCTTTCTAGATCTCATTTTTAAGCAATTCCTCTTTGATATCTCTATTGAATTAAACTCATAAAAAAATAAAAAAATTATTAGTAAGAAATATAAGAGAGGGTTTCAAATAAATTTTAATTCCTTGAGATCTAATATATTGATTCAAAGATTTAAAATATCTAATAAACAAAGTAATATCCTCAAAAATTTAGCTTAATCAATTGTGGGTAACTCGATAATAAATTTACTTCCTTTGGTATAATCTCCCATCACCCGGTTTTCTACCCAAATATTTCCCTTATAAATATGTAAAATTTTTTTCACCAAAGATAAGCCCAAACCCATTCCACCACTGGAAGATGTTTTCCGGGAATTGGATAAAAAAATGTTTTTTTTCTTCTGATCCGAAATTCCTATTCCATTATCGATAAACTCCAATCGAATTTGATTTTTCTTTTTTTCCAGAAGGGCATTTATGGTAATTTCTATTTGCGTAGAATCATTATGTTTAATAGCATTCATTATGAGATTCTCAAATAGGTCTTGAATGAGTTCATTCCCTTTTATTGTAAGATTCTCATATTCGCAGTTAAGTTTGAAATAAATTTCTCTTGATTGATAACTTTTTTCTATAAATTCGATACAAGTTTTTAATTCTTCACAGATATTTATATTAAATAGTCTTATCTTCCCTTCCTCTATTTTAGATAATTTTCGAGCATTTTTTATAAGTCTATCAGCTCTAGTAATTTGCTCTTTCAAAATGCCATTTATTTCTTTTAATTCATCCTTCTTAGCGGGATTTTCCAAATAAATCGAATTTAATTCAACAGATGACTGGATATTTTGTAAGATATTATTCATATCATGAGTGATAAGATTTTTATAAAAATCAACGCGTTGGAATGCTTGCTTATATTTATTTTCTGATTGCCGCAATTCTCTGGTACGTTCTTTTACTTTTTTTTCTAACTCGTTAGTTAACTCCTTTAATTCTTGTTTGGATTTTTTAAGTTTAGCTTCAGCCTTCTTTTTTTCTGTAATATCTTGCACTAGACTTATAACATATTTTGGATTTCCTTCGGAATCCCTTACGAGGGTTGCTGTTAAATCCCCCCATACAATATCGCCACTTTTATGGATGTACCTTTTTTCAATATGATAATATTCTCTTTCTCCATGGATTAATTCATGAAAAAGATTCAAATCAATATCGACATCCTCAGGATAGGTAAATTCTTTAAAATGAATTTTTTTGAACTCCTTAGCTGTGTATCCGAACATATTATTTAAATATTCGTTTGTTTCAATAGTGTGACCCTCCATATCAACTATTGCAACTCCGAAGGAATTACTAGAAACAATAGCTCTATATCGTGATTCGCGGTCTTTTAGCTTTTCTTTGGTATTCTCTATTTCCGTAAGATCATTCACAGTACAAATCATATGGCTAAATTCATTATTCTCTTCTAGCGGAATTAACCAGCCCGATTGAACGCTTTGTCTTTTTCCAGGAGTAAAAACAAAAATATTCTCATAAAATACTGGTTTAAGATTTTTCTTAGCCTCGTTATAATATTTAATAAAATTTTTAGTCGTGGATTCAGAAAAATCATCATAGATATTATTACCCACAATATCCTTTCTTGGAACGTGTGTTATTCTTTCCATAGTCTTATTACAATAGATAATATAATCTTCTTTATTGGATACCCAAACTCCGCTTTTAACACCATCTAAAATTTTTCTATATAAATTATTTAAATTTTGAACTCCTTTTTCCAATAACTTTTTTTCAATTATTATCTTTAAACTATCGGTGATTTCTTCCAATAAATCTTTTTCTTCCTGTAGAAATTCTTTATTTTTAAGATAAAACACTTCAATAAACAATAACTCATTATTAATCTTTTTCCTAGAAGATAATTTCCAATCTGATTCTTGAAAATTTTTCGTTTTGAAAACAAGATCTCCGAAAGAGATTCTCGCCACTGTTAACTTAGGAAATTGGAACGCTGGAGGAATTAAAGAAGTAATTTTAGATAAAATGTCGTTTATATCGAATTCTGGATGATCCCTCAAATTTGAGAGATTATACAGACATGTCAATTCCTTAACTCTTTCCTTAAGTTGATGCT
>CAZZIC010000127.1:0-12189 GCA_964653985.1 uncultured archaeon
AAACGATGTAAATTTAGGGCGGAAAGCAGTGAGACTCGGAGCTCAAGATTATTTAGTTAAAGGAGATATAAATGAAAATCAATTGATCCAATCGATTTTCCACTCAATTGAACGGAAGGACATGGTCCAAACTATTGAAAAGTTGGCTAACAATCTTAAGGCAAAAGAATCAAGACTCCGTAAAATTATTGAAATGAATGCTGATGCTATTCTTATTATTAATGAGAATGGAAAGGTAAGATTTATCAATCCCGCGGCAAAAAGGATGTTCGGTAGAGAGGAAAATGATTTTATCAATCAGTATTTTGGATATCCCATTTCAGGTGATGATAAAGTTGAGATTGAAATAATCCAAAAAAATGGGAATATCAAATATGCAGAAATGAAATCGGTTAAGATCCAATGGGAAGAAGAAGATGCTCATTTGTTAAGCCTCAGAGACATCACTGAGCATAGAAAGTTTGAAATGTTGCTGCAAGAATCGGAGAAAAAGTATAGGGAGCTTTTTGAAAAGTCTCCTTATCCGATATTAATTTTAAATAAAAAAGGTATTATTGTTGATGGAAATTCTAATCTTACAAAATTATTAAATGAAAAGAAACGGAACATTATTAATCACCCTTTTTATGAAACTGCTTTAAAACCAATGGAGATATTAGAATTATTCCCTCTTAATGAGGAGAATTTAGAAAAATCATCGCTCCCAGATCCGACTGAATTAAAGATTTTTCTTGATGATGAAAAATTATTGTGGTTAAACTTAAATTTTTCTATAATTGAACTAAACAAAGAAAAGCTAATTCATGTATTGATTGAAGATATTACAAATATAAAGAGATCGAAAGAAGAAGTACGAAAACTGGAAAAAACTCTGCATGAAATGAACTCGTTAATTGAATATGCTCCATTAGCCATTTTTTTAATGCATCCTAATGGAAAAATTTTGAGAGCGAATTTAGAAGCAAAACAACTTTTTAAATATCGGGAATCAGAATTGTTAAATCAATATATCTTTGATTTGATAGACACTAATTCCTTAAAAAAAGCTAAAGAACATTATGAGGAGGAAATCTATGATGAAATGGGAAACAACAAAATTGAAGTTAAAATCAAATCAAAAAATGGAGATTTAATTCATGTAGAGATTACTTCAACTATTTTAAAAATAGCAGATAATTACGTAATTCAATCTTTTATTTCTGATATCACTAAGCGTAAAAACTATGAGAGAAATAGAGAAGCGTTGTTGGATCAGTTAATTAAGTCACTAGAGTTTAAATCAAGATTTTTAGCGACTATGTCTCATGATTTAAGAACACCTTTAAATGCTATAGTCGGTTTCTCTTCATTACTTCTTGATGGGGCATATGGGGATCTTAATGAAGCCCAAAATGATTATTTAGAAGATATATACACCGCTGCTGAACATTTAACCGGATTAATAGATTCAATTTTAGACTTTTCTAAAATTGAGGCGGGAAAATTTGAATTAAATTTTCAAGAGTTTTCATTAAATAGAATTATAAAGCAAGTTAATTCAACACTTAAGCCTTTATATAAGAAAAAGGACTTATATTTTAAAATCGAAGGTATTGATGAGGAAATTACCCTTTATGCTGACCCCTTAAGAATTAAGCAAATATTCTATAATCTTCTTGACAATGCCATAAAATTTACGGAGGAGGGAGGCATTATTTTGAAAATACAGGAAAAAATGAATTGTTGGGAATTTCAGATAATAGATACGGGAATTGGTATAGCCCAAGAGGATTATGAAGTGGTTTTCCGAGAATTCGGAAGAGTCGAAAAAGACTTAAGAAAAGATGTATCCGGATCTGGAATCGGGCTAGCCTTGACAAAGAGAGTCGTCTATCAACACGGGGGAGATATATGGTTTAATAGTACAGAAGGTAAAGGATCTACTTTTTTCTTCACCATTCCTAAAAAAAATGAATTTCATAAATAAAATTATGAGGGAGAGAATTGAATAATCAAATAAAAGTCATGTTTATTGAAGTAAGGAAACAAAACTATGAAAAATTAAGTCAAATTTTAAAAACGTCAAGCTCTAACTTTAATACGGAATATAATAAAAAGCTAGTTGGGAAGAGTTCAAATAATTTTTTTAAGAAGTTTGATATTTTAGTTTTCGAAGATTCTATATTTCAAAATCCTTCCACTGAAAAAATTATAAAGGTTCTTAATCTAGTTAGAACTCATCCTTCAATTCTTTTATTAGATAATGAACCTTCGATTTCCTACAAGGACATAGTTCAATTAGGTTTTTTAGATTCAGTCTCAATTAATTCCTTAACCGAGAGAGTTTTCTCAAACCTAATAATAGAAATAGTTAAAAAAAGTGAGATTCAGAAAAGCTCAAAAGAAAGGAAAAGAGAACTAGAAAGAAAAATAAGAGAATCTACTCAAAAAATACAAGAATCAGAAAGAAAGTTTAAGATAATTTTTAACAATACCAATGATGCGATATTCATACATGATTTAGAGGGAAATTTTTTAGAGGTGAATCAGACTGCTTGCGAAAAATTAGGATATTCTAAGAGAGAATTCTTAAAGTTAAGACCTCAAGATATTGATTCTCCAAAATATTCGAAAATGGTTTTAGAACGAATTAAAGGATTACTTAAATCGGGAGAGACGTTTTTTGAGACCGAACATATAACTAAGGAAGGGGAACATATACCAATTGAACTAAGTTCAAAGATCATCGAGTATGACGGAAGTAAAGCAATTCTAAGTATAGCGAGAGATATTACAGAAAGAAAACAAAAAGAGGAAGACCTTAAAAAATCTAAAAGAGAATATGAAAATCTCTTTAATGAAATGGAGTTAATTTTTGATCATATTCCTGCACTTCTTTTTTATAAAGATAAAAAAAACAATTATATTCGAGTAAATCAATACCTTGCGGATGCTCATAATATGAGAAAAGAAGATTTGGAAGGAGAAAATCTCTTGGAATTCTATCCCGAAGAAGAAGCAAACGCTTATTGGGAAGATGATTTGCAAGTCATTAATTCGGGAGAACCAAAGGTTTTCATAGAAGAGAAATGGAAGACCGATGAAGGTGAGAAATGGGTCAATACTAGTAAAATTCCATTTAGAAATGAGGATGATGAAATAATTGGAATAATTGGTTTTTCTATCGATATGACTGCCCAGAAAATAACAGAAGAGAAACTTAGAGAATCAGAAAAGAGATATAGAACTCTTATAGAAGATTCTCCTTATTCGATAATTTTAATTGATGACCAAAAAAGAGTAGTAGAATGTAATCCCGCAACAGAAGAGTTAACTGGATATAAAAAAGAAGAATTATTAAATCAAAAATTTACAGAATTAAAATTGTTTTTTGATAACGAGAATTATGAAAAACTTCTTAATCGTTATAAAAAATTGATTCAAGGGATTGAGACAGAACCGACAGAAATTAAGATTAAGAAAAAAGGCGGAGAGATAATCTGGGTAAGAATTAAAGCAAATTATGTAATGAAGGAGGGGGGGAATTTTATTCAGTCAATGATACACGATATCACAAAGCGTAAAAATACTGAATTGTTAGAAGAAGAATTTAAGAAAGAGCTTGAAAAAGAGGTAAAAATAAGAACTAAAAAGTTAAATGAGGCTTTAGAGCAGAAAAAACAATATATCGATGAAATTATTAAAGCATCACATTTTAAGGATGAATTCCTGGCAACCATGTCTCATGAATTGAGAACACCTTTAAATGCTATCATTGGATTCACCGATTTATTATTAGAGGGTTCCTTCGGTGAATTAAACGAACAGCAGATCGAATATTTAGAAGATATTAAGGATTCAGCTCAACATCAATTCGATATGATCGGGGGCATTTTGGATATCTCTAAAATAGAATCTGGGCGGTTGATTTTAGATAATAAAACCTTCTCCTTAAACAGCATCGTGGATCAAATCCAATCAACCTTAATTCCAATGTATAAAAAAAAGGACTTAGATTTTAGAATTGAAGGATTAGAAGAAGAAATAGAGATATATGCAGACCCAATAAGAATTAAGCAAATTCTATACAATCTACTAAGTAATGCCATAAAATTTACAATTGAAGGATATTGTAAGTTAACGGTCAAAGAAAAATATGATCGTTGGATTTTCAAGGTCAAAGATACAGGAATCGGCATCGCGAAGTCTGACTACGATTTGATCTTCAAGGAATTCGAGAGAGTTGAATCGTCTTATGTTCGTTCTATTTCTGGTACAGGATTGGGACTTTCGTTAACAAAACGCTTAGTTGAACTACATAATGGGGAAATAACCTTTACCAGCGTATTAGGAGTAGGTTCCACTTTTAAGTTTTATATACCTAAAAAATCAGAGGATGATATTCTTTGATAAGTTCAGAGTCTTATGGTCTTGTAATGTCTAAAGAATAATTCATTAATTGATATGATATTTGATTTTTAAGTCTTGAATCTTTTTTGCTATATCTTTAACAGCTTTTAAATTGTCTTTTAATAAAACTTTCATGAAATTTATTTTTAGAGTTTTTACTTTTTTGAGTTCAATAGAGTGGTGCATTTCTATTTTTTCTTGCAGTTTATCTATCTCTTGATATAATTCCTTTGCATTTTGTAAATCAATATAATCCAAATTAAATTGGTCTCTTTTATACGAGTCATTCAACTCATTTAACCACTCACTCTCCTCTTCTTTAAGCCTTTCTCTTATTGATAATGAACCATGATCTACAAAGAGGGCAAATTCTTCTTCATATTTTTTAAAGAGATCAATAAAATGATTTTTTATGAAATATTCTAAGGGTTTGATATGGGTATTCGGGTTTAAAAACAAGGTAACAACAAAATCATGAAAATTATAGATATGCATATTTAAATTGATGCCATTAAGAGAAAAATCAGATAAGTCTTGAATATTAATTTCCTTGGAAAATTTCTCTAAAGCACTAATAAACATAGGGATCAATTCAATATCAAATGATTGATCAGCATCTTCACGTTCTGTTTGATTTTCTAAAATCGAAGTTAACAAATTTTCTTCTAATTCAACTATAGCCAGCGTTTTACCATCACTATCCGAAATTAAATATCCAATGAAGGGAGGAATTGACTCAAATCTTTCCAATACTTTTTTAATAATAGTATCAGATTGAAGCAGATCATCTAAATGGAGATTTTCAGAAAAATATTCAATCTGGGAAAGTCCCTTTGAGGTTAATTTTAAGAGAGTTTTTTGATCTCCTTTGGAATCAACTTGTGAATATTCGAACATTTCTTTAGAAATGAGATGATCTATAAGCGTTTTAATCTCTTGATTTGTGAGATTTAATTTCAATTGCAGCTCTTTAGCTGAATCTAGGACTTCAGTTTTTATATAATAGAGCGCCTTTACCGCAGCTTTTAGTAATTCAGACCCTATCAGTTTTGAATTTATTGATTCAGATAAAGTTAGTCGTAGAATTTCCAATATATTTCCGAAGGTATGTGTAAAATACTTCTCTTTTATGCTTGTAAAATATAACTTTTGAATATCCCTTTTTTTTATTTGATTATTAAGATTTTTTTTAATTCTTTTAAGATTAAATTGTGTTTTCAAATCAATTTTATGAATTAAAACAAAAAGATGTGCGGAGGAACTCATTTCTTTTTTAACGTGAATTACTTTATCAATAAAATTAAGAATTTTTTCAATATCCTCGCTAATTTCTATAATCACAATTATGCTCTTGGTGTTGTTAAAAATAGCTTTCTCATTTGATTCAAGCCATCGCTCATTTTCTTGGCCAGCCAAATCAAAAATACCAATTTCCTCTTTTAAAGTGCGAAAAATTAATGATTCTTCCCCAAAAGTAGGTTGTAAGGCATATTCTAATAAGTTTGAAGAGTTTTCTCCTTCAAAAAAAAGTTTACGGATTGTAGTTTTTCCCGCTGCCGGTGGACCTACTAATATTATTTTTGTCCTCATAATTTATTATTTTTCAAGTTTGTAGCTCTATTTTTCGGAATAATTCGGTTCTTATTGTCCCAGTAAGCCAAATTAACTTATTGGCGTCATCCATCTCACTTATTAATACTAGATTGTTATAATCCTTAGTTTTCGTTTTCAATCTGTTCATTATAATATTCAAATTCTTAGAACCTGCAATTATTACATGTTCTATATCCTCTTTTTTTGCCATATCTTGAAATGTTTCGTTTAAATTAGCGATAAGTTTATGAGAATAGTTGATCAAAACCGTATCAAAATCTTCTGACATAGTTTGTACAACGATGCTATGATTTTCATTAGTAATAAAGCACATGATTTTAGAATAATCCTTAATCTTTTCATCTAATAATTCTTTAATAACTATAGTATCCTTCGAAAAACCACTAAGAAGTTCATAAAACGCGTTATAAAGATTATAAATTAAACTGGGATAGATGCTTGTAAAGTATACTTGAACTTTTAACTGACTTGTAATTTTTTCTTTTATTTGTTCTATTTTAAATTTTCGCTTATCATCGACGATTAGATCAATTTTATGCATAAATACAATTAAATTACTTTCATATCCCCCTTGTTTAATGAGGCTTGATATCCTTTTTATCTCATCAATTGTTTTTTCGGGATTTGAAGCCCATATGGGGAAATCAAACAAGTAAATGATATAGTCTGAATTTTCAAAGGCTAAATTCCTTTCTTCACTATTTTCCAGTAGGTGATCTAACTCTTGGCCCGAGGAATCAAAGATACCCAACTTTAAATCCAACCAAGAATATACGGTAGGTGTTATACCTCTCGTAGGTTCTAATGGGTTATACAAGAGATCTTTTGGATTTTTTCCTTCAAAAATTATTTTCTTTATTGTTGTCTTCCCCGTGCCAGCTCGACCAAGAATTAAAATCTTTCTTGCCTTTTTTTTCTGAAAAAAAACAGATTTATTTTCGAAGAAAAACGATTTTCTGTGTTCTTTTGCATGTTCAAAGATTTTTTTCCCAAAATCCCTCAGCTTTGCTTTTAATTTGGAGATATCGGTTTTCTCTTTATCTTCCTCATCAAATATAATGAAAATTATTTCATATCCAACTTCGGGAACTCTTGATTTATCGCAATAACTCAAAATAACTTTCTCGTTAAAGTTTATCTCAATTATTTCGGCTTTTTCATACTCTTCATTATACGCATGAGTCATATATAATTTATTCGTTAAATTTGGGGACAACTCAAAAGATTCAGGATATTTCACTTCTAAAACGCTTCCAACCTTTTGGTCCCATGAAAATAAAGCCATCGCTTTGATCATAAAAATATTTCTCTTTTCTATTTTTAATAATTGAATATAAGATCTTACAAAATGGTCATATTAAAAGTAAGAGAATTTGTATATAAATTTAGGGTAAATCAAAAATAAGAATGTGAAAATAGTTCTGATCCTTAACAAATTTTTTGGAAACCAAAGTGTTTTAAACGAAAACTAAGATTATAAAACTAAGAATCTACATTTCAGTAGAAATATTAATTCTAAAAACTATTTCGGGAAGTTCTCAATGGCAAGAAATATCTACGTAATTGAAGACAATCAAAAGAATATGAAACTTTTTAGAGCTATCTTAAACATGATCCCAGATATTGAAGTATTTGAAGAGACGAGAGGGGATCGAGGGTTGGAGCTCATTAAATCGGGGGAACCTGATCTGATAATCTTAGATATTCAACTTCCTAAACTAAGTGGTATTGATATTGCCAAAGAATTAAGAAAAGAAGATAAATTCAAAAAAGTTCCCATTATAGCCGTAACTTCTTTTGCGATGAAAGGAGATAAAGAAAGGATTCTCTCTACCGGAGTAAATGAATACGTCTCTAAACCAATTAAAGTTCAAGAGTTTAGAACCTTAGTAAAGGAATATCTGTAAATATTTTTCCAAAAATATTTTTTATCTTTTAAGACTAATCTATTTATAATCCAAATGTTTTTCTTTTTATAATGCAATAATAATTCGCCTAAAGATGGAGATAAGTATGAACGAAGATCAGATTGATAATGAAAATAAGATGTCTACGGAAAAAACCGAGGATGAAGAGCCCATTACAGAAGAGGGTGAAATTTCCAAAAATGGGGAATTAAAGCCAGAATCGGAAATAGGGAAAATTGAAAATGAACAAGAACCTGCTGAAAATGAATCAGCGCTTGCCGAGTCTGAACAAATCGGAGAAGAAAAGTTAAGCCTACTTAGAGAGGAGCTTCAAGAAAAGGAAGAAAAAGTTAAAGAATTAGAGGGACAACTGCAAGAAAAAGAAGCTAAGCTTTCTCAAAAGGAGGAGAACATTACTCGTATAAAGGAAGAATTGACCGTCAAAGATGAAAATTTAGCAGAGCATACGCGTGAGGTAAAGGAAGTAAAAGCAAAATTAAGTGACCTTGAAAAGAAAGTCCAAAATAAAACTGAAGAAATAACACAGCTGGAGAAAAGAAACTCTGAACTTGAAGGTAAAAATGAGACACTTCAAGAAAAACTGAACAACCAATCCAATAAAATCGAAGAGTTAAAAAAAGAAAAGGGGAAAATCCGGCGTGAAAAAGAGAATCTTCAAAAAATCTTAAATGAAAATAAAGAAAAAATCGAAGAACTCCAAGAACAAATTAAGCAAGTTGATAAGATAAAAACCGTTAAAGAACACCTTGAAAATTCCCTTGGAGAATATAAAACAAAAACCGAGGAATTAGAACAAAAGTTGGAGGAAGCACATCGAGAAAATGATCTTCACTTGGATACCATCACCGCCCTAAAATTAGAGCTTAAGCAATTAAAAGATAAACTGGAATCAGAAGGCACTCCGCAAAAACGAACGACAGATCGGATTATTGAATTAAAAAAGGAAATTAAGGTCCTAAGACGGGAAAGGGACCATTATAAAGAAATTGTAAAAAAAAACGACTTATTATGAGTTTTTTATAATGGACAATAGTAAAAGGAATAACGAAAGGGTTTCGCTGCCAATTTTCAAAAAAATATTGAATAGATTGGAGCAGTTAAGGAAAATTCATCATTTCAAAACTTATGATGACTTAATTAACTATCTTATCAATAAAGCTGAATCGATACATAAAAGTATGTATGGAATTGATAAAGGTAGGCTAAAATCATTTTCTAAACAAGATAGAATAGCTTTCAGAGATTATTAAATCAATTATTTGAATTTACTTTAATAAAAACTCGTTTTTAAGGTATAGAACATGAGCATCAAAATTAATTCCTTTTATTGAAGAATCCTCAAAATTAGTGATTCTCCAATAATTTTGAGTAACTTTTTTTTAACTTATTCATACTTAAGATAGATCTAATATCCCACTAAAACGTATCAAAAGAACCTTGATATTACAATAAATATTTATTTTTCTATCACCTAACTATCATATACTATGTCGGATCTAATTGAAACAAACCCCGATATCCTTGGTGGAAAACCTGTGATAAAAGGAACAAGAATTCCCGTTGCTTTGATTTACGAACTAATTGGACTAAATTACACAATTGATGAGGTTAAGGAAGAATATCCTCATCTTGATCGTCAAGTTATTGTGAAGGTTGTAGAGTTAGGAAACGAGGCATTAAAAAATCTGTCTCATGTCGATCATTTTCAATGATCGTTTTAATCAATCGATAGTATCTTGAAATGGGAAACTAATTTCAATCTGTTTACAAACTATTCTTTCTATTCTTTATTCAACAAATATCTTATATCTATGATACTAAAGAGAATTATATGAAAACTTCAATACAAATTAAAAAGAAAACCTTGAAAAAACTAAAAAAGGTAAAGAAGGAATATAATTCTCCCACGTAGGACGATTTGATTAATGAACTACTCAGAAAAGCAGAAAAAGTCTCCGAAAGTATGTTTGGCATTGATAAGGGAAAGCTGAAAAAATTCTTAGAGGTAGATATGGTTACCTTTAGGGAATATTGAATATTTATTAGACACGTAATCTGGGATTGAATATTTTATAGATGATAAGAAAGGCAAAATAGTTGAAGAACTTATTGATTCGGAAACAATATACTCAAATTGATTTTCTAATAACATAAATCTTTCAATTTCCTAGTTTTCAAGCGGAAATAAGGAAAAAGACTTATAAAGCTGAGTTATAATAAGTATTAAATTAAATTTATATCTATGAAATCAGTGTATTTCCATACGATTTCCGTAGTATCCTCTAATTCCTTGCTTCTCAATTTCTTTTGAAAATTTCTCTTGAACCTTTGCGTCCAAGATGATAAATTTTAGCTTCGGAAGTTTGTGGAAAAATGTTGGAAATTCTTCAAGATCGTTTTTGGCTAAGTTAATCTCTTGAAGTGAACACAGATTTACCAACGATTTAGGCAATTTTTTAAGGGCGTTTCCGCCTAAATTTAGATATTCCAGTGATTTTAAATTCCCTAAGGAATCTGGTATTTCTTTCAACCGATTTAGCACAACATTTAACTTTTTTAAGTTAACAAGGTTTCCAATTGAATTTGGGAGTTCAGTGATATTATTTCTCATTAGCCATAATTCTTTTAAATTTAGAAGATCTCCAATTTCATATGGTAAAGAGATGAGTTCACAATCATCCATATTTAATTTATTAAGGTTTTGTAATTTACCGATCCAAGGAGAAAGTTCTTGTAAATGATTATTTCCCATTATTAATTCCTTTAATGAGCTTAAATTTTGAAGATTTTTGGGAATCTTATTAATTCTATTATTAAATAAATTCAATTTTTCTAATGATGAAACACTACCTAAGGTCTGCGGAATACTTTCAATTTTATTGGACATCAGACAAAGAATCTTTAATTGAGTGAAGACACTGATACCTTTCGGGATTTTTAAAAGATCACAATCAAATAAACTTATACCAGTTACATGAGTTTTTCTGTTCGTAAAACCAATTTCATTACCGGTTATTACCTCAAGTCTTTTAAGTTCTTTTAAAACTAAGTTTTCAAATTCTTCAAGAACTGAAACTTCTGGACCGTAAAGCCTTATGTTATGGAATTCTTTGTGTTTCTGTTTCACTTTCCTATTTATCTCTCTCTTTTGATAATATATAATAAAAAAATTATTTAAATCAAACCATTCATATGATTAGTATTTATAAACTTAAGAGCCATTTCCATGGAGGGTCTCCATCTAAGGGTTTGTAGGTTTCGTAAAAATCAGTGTAAGCTGCCAAAGCTTTCTCGGGGTTGGTGATCTTTCCGTCAAAGTTGTTAAAGGTATAGCAAAAGACGTTAAATCCACCCTTATCAATATATTTTTTAAACATGTGCTTAAAAATTATTGCGTAGGTTGCGACCTGCGGAATTGTATCCGCAAAAATCTTGTCTACTTTGGCGGGATTCGAGCTGAAGTCTCGTTCGGGTTTGTAGTCGCAGATGTAGATGTTTTTTCCAATGATAACGACCATATCAATATGCCCCGTAAGGAGTTCGCCTGTTTTGTCGTTTTTTATATACACGGGAACCTCCGTTGCAACTACCATGTTTTTCTTACGGTTATTGAAGGCGGCGGGAACGAGGAAATGGTGATGGGGTTGACCTTGAGATTTAAGTACGTATTGATCTGGAATATTATAGCTTTTTGGGTCGGGATCCGCTAATTTGTTAAGTAATTTGAGTATCTTTTTATCATGGTCGTTTTCGAGAATAAGACCACTTTTTTTGTTGTTTAACTTGGGAAACAAGGTGGTCTGATATGCATCTAAATCAAAGTGGGTTGTGTAAACCTTGCTTAGATCGGAAATGGTATTATATTTGTCAACTGGAGTGTCTACAATAGCCTCGATGACCCAAGACTCAAAACCTCCTTCCCGGGTTTTGATTTTTCGAAGGTAATTAGTAAAATCAAACATCCCGTGTTTATAGGTTCCATATAAGTCGGCAAAGAAGTGGGGGTTGTTTATAGCGTACTTAACGTTTCGACTGAGTAGTGTCTTCCCAAGTAACCTCTTCTTATATTTCAAAAATATTTCTAAATCTTCTTTCGCCTTTTGATAATAATCCAACTGCTCCCATGTATTATCTTGTGAAGTAGGGAAAAAGGTTTTTTCATTTATGAATTGGTCGATCAATTTAAGCAAGTCTTCGGCTACCTCAAGAGTCATTGTTTGCGGTCCACTGATGTAAGAGGGTAAGTAAGAAGGAGTCT
>CAZZIC010000128.1:0-12175 GCA_964653985.1 uncultured archaeon
TCGACTAACTCTTCGCTGACGACGCATTGCGAAGAAACCCTTGCCCTTTCGGCGGATGGGATTCTAACCCATCTATGCTTTTACTATCACCAGGATCTGCGCTCCAGGTCGGTCCACAGGAACTCACGCACCTGCTTCTACCCCACCCGGACGCCTCCCTACCGGATCACGGAGTTCTTCTCCCCGTGCCCTTGGGTCTCGGTGGCAGATTTGAGCCCCGTCCATTTTCGGGGCCATATTTCTCGGCAAATGAGTTGTTACACACTCGTTAGGAAGTGGCTACTTCTATACCTATCCTTTTGCTGTCTTAGAAATATGACGCCCTTTCGTTTAACACTTAACCTGCACTTAGGGACCTTAACCCAAGTCTAGGTTGTTCCCTTCTCGGCGACGGACTTTACGCCCGCCAACCCGTTTCCTAGAGTCTACAGCGCCTGCAACTTCGGAGTTTAAGAGGGGAGCGAACGCTCTCGCGTCCGTACTTCCCAATTAGTGCTCTACATCACAGGCAACCTCGTCTAAGACTTGGCTGAGACCAACTTCGGGAGGAACCAGCTATTACCGGTCTAGATTAGCCTTTTGCTCCTATTCCCAGTTCATCCAAGCGAATTGCACGTCAGCACTGGTGCAGACCTCCACCACCCTTTCGAGCGGCTTCATCTTAACCAGGAATAGATCGACCGGCTTCGGGTATTACAGCAGAGACTTTAGGCCCTTTAAGACCGCCCCTCTGGCTTAATTCCTTAGGAGAAGTCAACGCAGCTTATTGAACGGCCGAACCGTTCGCAAAACTGAGCATCGTTCTAATGTGATAATTAAGTTGCAGGGGTATTGGTTTCCCTTTGCCTACGTAATGAATATTACTTAAGCTCGCCTCTACGGTAAACTCCCTGGCCAATGATTCCAGACTGATGATGCGACCCTAGTCCTCTGCACTCTCAAGTTCCGTCACCAGAACTCGATTAGCGCAGAATCTATCCTTTCAGGCAGCATCCTTACTAAACTATTTGGTTTCAAGCACTTTTCACGGCCCTTCCGGGTTACTTTTCATCTTTAGCTCACGCTACTATTGCGCTATCGGTCTTGGGACATATTTAGATTTGCCAATGTGTATCTGGCTTATTCGTACGAGAAAACTATCCCGTAGTACTCGGGGACACTCGCAGCAGCTTTTTCCAATTTACAGTTACGCGGCTATCACGCTCTGTGGCTCCGCTTTCCAGGGGTATTCACTTTCATTGGGTAAGCCGTACGAGGCCCACACACCACATCTCCCACGAATTTCTTCGGGGATTCGGTTTGATCTCTTCCGCTTTCGCTCGCCGTTACTCACGGAATCACTTTTGTTTTCTCTTCCACCCGATACTAAAATGTTTTACTTCTCGGGGTTCCCTTTCCCTTGCGGGAATCTTACGGAATATTAAGCCGTAAGTGGATGTCCTATTGAAGAATCTCGGGGTCAACGTCTACGTGCGACTAACCCGAGCTTATCGCAGCTTGTCACGCTCTTCTTCGGTGCCCAAGCCGAGATATCCACCAAATAGTGAAGGCGTACTGATGTTTACTGAAGGAAAGATTCAGATGGCTCGCATATAGGTTATTGCGTATTCGGAATCAGAATTATTTGAAATTCAAAACAGAATTTTGAATTCGAATAAACATGACGATAATATTGAGACGAATCAATATTTTAAAAATACATAATATAATAATACTATGTGGAGTCTCGATTTAGGGATTGTTCCTTTTGAGCATGATGTAAATCATATATCATACTAAGCAACTCCTCCCATATCCCGTATTTCAGCAGTTAGCAATACCTATGTCGTATGCCAACCTCGTACTTCAATGGAGGCTTGCTAGCCAATGATGCCACGTCATCACCCTAAAGAGATGAGGTAGTTTTTACCATCATTAGCGTCAATGAATTGTAATAGATTATTTCGATTTAAGTTTTAGATACTCATCGACGAATTATAATAGTTAATTTTTTATTTTAAATTTATCGGTTTTTTGATTCATAAACTTTAAAAGGGAAGAGGTAAGCGATTTTTTGGAAAAAATAGATAAAATATCTGGGGATATAACATCAATACTATATAAATACTGTGCGAATTGCTTATCTCCTTAAATTTACTCTACGTGTTGAGGGAAAGAAAACTTTTGTTGGGAAGGGTTATTTTTGCTCAATTTGAGAGAAGAGGTGCTGAAAAGGCCAATCCCAATGTTCTTATGTTTTTTTTGGAATTTTTATTTTTTTTGTTTATTTGTTTATTTTTTCATTACTGATCACATTTCTTTGTTTATTTTTTTATTTGTTTACAAAATAGGAACATAATAGGGAGTATTATAGAAATTGTTTTTTGCAGAAATAAGACAAGAAAAACTTCTCTGATAAGGTATTTATATTAGATTCATAATTTTATTATATATTAAGCAACATAGAATTAAAATCGATTTTATAGAATTAAGAAGGTAATTTCAAAATTATCTTTTCAAGTTGTTATCTTTTTAAGTTTAAGCAGATATTTGAGGGAATATAAAGATAAATGGAAAGGAAAGAACTCATATAAAAATTTAGCTAAATAGAAATAAAGAATTTTTTTATTAATATAACTATAAGTAAAAATAGAGAAAAAGGTAAAGGATGGAAACAGAAAAAAAGATCTTAATTGGGACTTCAGGCTGGGGGTATGATGAGTGGGTTGGGAAGTTCTATCCAAAATCGCTAGGGAGAGAGGATTATCTTTCCTATTATTCAAAGGTTTTTTATACCAATGAGATAAATACAACATTTTACCAGATTCCTTCAATTTGGATTGTCAAGAACTGGGTAAAAAAAACTCCACGAAATTTTGTCTTTTCTGCTAAATTACCCCAAACTATAACTCATGAACATAAATTGGATATAAATGGATGTGCAGACGATTTAGACTTCTATCTCAAATCAATGGACCCGCTTATCAAAAATAATAAATTATGGGCTTTTTTAATTCAGTTACCTCCTTCTTTTACAAAGGATCTGCATTTCAATAATTTAAAAACATTCATAGAAAACTGGCCCCAAGATTACCCGAATAGAAAATATCATTTGGTTGTAGAGTTTAGGGATAAATCCTGGATGGATGATAAAGTCTTTTCTTACTTAAAAGAAAATTCTTTAACATACTGTGCCGTAGTTGAGCCTCTACTTCCTCCGAGAATGGATGTTACCAATCCAGAATTTGTCTATATTCGATTCCATGGATATGGGACGAAAATTTGGTTTGATTATTTTTTCGAAAAAGAAGAGATAAAGAAGTGGTCTTTACCAGTCAAAGAGGTTATTAGCAAATCAAAAAATGTTGGTATCTATTTTAACAATCATTTTAGCGGATATGCTGCAAAAGATGCTTTAATGATGATGAAAGAACTTAATTACAAACCGAGAACTAAACCAAAAGAGATCAGTTTATTCGAAGTTAAAAAAGAATCGGGTACTTACAAGAAGGGGCAAACTAGCCTCGATAAATTTATGAAATGATTATTCAGACTAAATACATATGGAAAAGATAGATAATAATGAATAATATTTACATGATGTTTTAATGAAAATTGGATTCATTGGCGCAGGATCTATTGGTACTTTATTCGGCGGAAGAATAGCATCAATTAAATCCGATAAATATAAAGGGGAAGTTATTATCTTTGGGAGAAAGGCTCATATAGATACAGTAAATAGAAATGGACTTAGCTTAGAAAAGAAAAATAAGATTCAAAAAATAAGTAATATAATTGGATTTACGGATCCTCTCTCTTATAATGAATTTTTTCAAGGAATGGGACCCTCTCCCTTTGATTTTATTTTTCTGACAACTAAAGCCTATGATATTGTGAATGCGATTGAGGAATATAGAGATATTATCAAAAATTCTAAGTATTTGGTAGTTTTACAAAACGGGTTGGGTAATGAAGATACTGTAAGGCAATTTATTTCTCCAGAAAAAATAATCAGAGCGTTAACCACAGAAGGAGCTTTTTTGAAAAAACCAGGATATGTAATCCATACAGGTGAAGGATTAACACAGGTTGGTTTCCCTTTTTTAAATAAAGACTCTCAGAAAGCAAAAAAAGGGAAATATTTTGAAGATTTGCGAAAGTTGAAAGAGATTCTTTCAATTTCAGGCTTTAAGACAGTTATTGAAGGGAATATTAAAAAAAAGAGTTGGGAGAAAATCTTTGTAAATATAGGGATAAATGCTATTGGGGCGTTAACAAATTTAGAAAATGGAAAATTAATTAAGCTCAAGAATCTTAGAGAGTTAATGGGTAAAGCTGTAAAAGAAGCGTATAAAGTTGCCAAAGCCAAAAAAATTCCCATTGGAGATAATAATTTTGAACAATCTGCTTATGAGGTCGCGAGAAAAACATCTGCTAATAAAAATTCTATGCTTCAAGATATTTTAAGGGAGAAGAAAACAGAGATTGAGTATATTAATGGTAAAATCGTACAGTATGCAAAACAATTGGGTATATCTGTTCCTATAAACGAGAGTTTAACTTATTTGATAAAAGGTTTAGAAAAAAGTTGGAATGAATTCACTTAATCTTCCACTTTTTTTACCATATAATAAGCATTTTCTCCATCCCGATAATAATTCTTCTTGATATTCTTAATGACATACCCAAATTTCTTATATAGATTTATAGCAGAATAATTAGAAACTCTAACTTCGAGAACAAATTCGCTTATGTTATATTTTTTTATTTCGGGCATACTATTAGAAAGGAGAGCAGTAGCGACTCCTTCTCTTCTATGAGGTGTTAAGACCGCTATTGATACTAAATGCCCTTTATTAATAAGATTTAAATTATCAATGGATGGAGCTCTTTCTACACGCCACATGATGTAGCCTATGATTTTTTGAGAATTTGTTTTTTTAGTCGCTACAAGGAATGCATCAGAATAGCTATCAAGGATACTTTTATAAAAGAAATAAGGATAATCTTCGGGAAGTTCTTTCTCGTTAACTTTAATAACTCCTTCTAAATCCTCCTTTTTACATTCTCTTATTATGATATCTGTATTTATTTCTTCTGCGTAGCTCTGGGCATGAGTTTTTTTATCTGTTCCCATAATTATTCTCAAGGTATTATGTCAATAAATATTAGATAAAATCTAAGTAATATAAAATTTGATGTTTTATTTTTTCTTTGTTTCTGTCAATCCTTTTTTTTTAATATTTCAAACGCCTTTTCTTTTTGCGCTTCAACGTATTCGAGTATTAAATCTAAAGTGTCTTGAATATTTTGCTTATTATCAAATTGGTGTAAAATATCTTCGATTTCTGTTTTACTCAATTTTTTTAATTCTTTAGTAACTTGGATCATTTTAGGGAGTACTCGAACTATATTATCAACAATTGTTATATCTGCCCAGATTGAAGTTCTACTCACGGGATTTAAATCAATTGCAATCACATTCTTTCCGTTTTTTTTTAAGGCTTCTGTCCTATCTCCATCTTCTAAAGGAACCATAACCCAATCTGCTTTGTAAATTCCATTTGGATCAACTTTTCTCCTATTACTTGACAATTCATCAATACTAATCATCTTTTCCTCATCAGTCCCCAGTAAAATTTCAGCACCCGAATTTTTTAATTGTTTGGTTATTGCGTCGATTCTCCCCTCTTTTCTGTAAAAGAGGTTAATTTCTAAGGGGATTTCTAATATTTTAGAGAGTTTCACAACTTCATCAGGACATAAAGCAGCAACATTTCCATTTATACTTATGACGGGATGTTCTGCTAATATTAATGCCGTAACTGCTGCTCTTATGGCTTTTTCTGCGGTTTCAGTGGTTTTTTCACCTATAATATAATCAAAACATTCCCCTCTTCCATGAGCAATTAATCCAGCTTCAGCCACTATAAGCTCATTCATTCCTTCGATTATACGATGACGATAGTTAAGACTTTCAAATCTTGGATGATCTTTTGGAAGAGAATCTTTATCGGATTTTAGATCCATTTTCTTCTTGTTTTTAAACGTTTCTGTATAAATTATTTGTTAAAAATAAGCAAAAATTATTAATTTTTTGATATATTAAAGAATTTGTAGAGAATTATGAAGACTCAAGAGAAAAAGAAGCACAGTGAACTTAGGAGATATAAAACTAAAAAACTGATTGAATATCTTAAAGATAAAAAAGGATTTCACACAGAGTTAGTTTCCTTGTATATACCTCCAGATAAAAAATTATCCGACATTACAAATTATTTAAAAAATGAGATTAGTGAAAGTCAGAACATTAAATCCAAATTGACACGGAAGAATGTATTAGATAGTATTTCTTCACTTTTAGGGCAATTAAGGAATATGAAAGAGATCCCAGAGGATGGTTTAGTAATGTTTTCAGGCGCAATTCCACAAAATGATACTCCTGGAACAGAAAAGAATGAACTTTATATCGTGGAAGCTCCCGATGTCGTAAACACATTCAAATATCATTGCGATAGTCAATTCCTTTTATGGCCATTGGAAGAAATGCTGGAAGAAAGAGAAACATACGGATTAATTTCGGTAGGGAGGCAAGAAGCCGCAGTTGGATATTTGAAAGGAAATAGGGTTGAAGTTGTGAGAGAATTTACCTCCGGAATTCATAGCAAGCATCGAGCAGGAGGACAATCTCAAAAAAGATTTGAAAGGTTGATTGAAGAGGGGGAAAAACGATTTTATCGACGTATTTCTGAGGAGATTAATAAATTATTTCTTTCCATGGAAAGTTTGCAAGGAATATTTATCGGAGGACCAGGACCTTCAAAAGAAAAGTTCGTTAGAGATGCAGAATTTGATTATCGTTTGAAAGAAAAGATTTTAGATGTTGTGGATCTTGGTTACAGTGGTGCTGAGGGAATTAGAGCATTAATAGGGAGAATTAAAGATCAAATTGAGGACGTAAAATACGTAAAAGAACAAAAGATGATGCAAGAATTCTTGAAGGAGATCTCAAATGATACTGGAATGGCAACTTATGGAAGCGATGAAGTTAGGAAAGCATTAAACTATGGAGCTGTTGATAAATTAATCTTTTCTGAAGCGTTAGATTTATACAGAACAAAATTAATATGCGAAAATTGTGGCTATTCTGAATTTAGAACTGTAGAAGTCAAAAATATAGAAGATTTAGAATCGGATGTTCAAAGTGAAATTTGTCCTGAATGTAAATCAAACACGTTTGGAATTGAGGAACATAAACCATTAATTGAAGCATTTGGTGAAATGGCCGAAAGTACAGGTGCGCAGATTGAAATTATATCGACAGAAACGGAGGAGGGGGAGATGCTTCAAAATACTTTTGGGGGCGTAGTTGCTCTTCTTCGTTATAAGATTAGTTTTTAAATTTCTTTTTATAAGTATGATAAATATAAAAATAATTTACTGATAAGGTAAGAATCATGAAAGATTTGAGACATTTATTATTGAATCTTAAGATCATTATGTTTGGAGGGAAAGGAGGGGTGGGAAAAACTACTTGTGCTTCAAGTGCTGCGATTTGGGCTGCAAAACAAGGAAGAAACACTTTAATAATTAGTACAGATCCCGCACATTCATTAGGAGATAGTTTAAAAATGGAATTGTCTCCGGGAGTTCCTACACCCGTAAAGGAGATAGATAATCTAACTGCATTAGAAATAAATCCAAAAGCAAATATGTCAGACTTCCAAGGGCTTACAAATGTAAATCCTATGCAAAATATGGGATTAGGAGGAATGATGGAAGGATTCCCATTAATGGACGAAATCCAAGAGATGAGCTCAATGAGTCCTCCTGGGATAGATGAAGCATTAGCCTTCGCAAAAGTTTTAGAATTTGTGGAAACTGAACATGATTATGATTTGGTAGTTTTTGATACTGCTCCCACAGGACATACGCTAAGATTTCTTAGTTTGCCTGAAACATTGTCGGGATGGATTGGAAAAATGCTAAAAATGAGATTGAAATTGGGAAGCCTTTTTGGATCCATTAAACGATTCTTTACTAGTGGTGAAAAGGAGGGGGATAATTCTTTAGAACTTCTGGAAAATTTAAATGATTCCATTTTAAAAGCCAGGGAAGATTTGATAGATCCTGAGAAAAATTCTTTTATTATAGTTATGATTCCAGAGGAGATGGCTATTTCTGAAACCGGAAGATTGTTAAACCAATTAATTAAATACAATATTCCTACATCGAATATCATTGTTAATCAACTTTTAAAAGAATCCATGGATTTATGCGATTTTTGTCAATCCAGAAGAAAAATGCAACAAAAAAATCTCAATAGAATAATAAGCATATTTCAAGAGGAATTAGGAAAAAATATAATTACAATTCCCTTATTTAAAGAAGAAATTAGAGGAACAGAAAAATTACAAGATTTTGGAAAAGAATTACTTGATTAATCTTTTTTCAGGTCTTTTAGAGTCTCACAGAATTTACATGTATTTTTTCCACTTATAGGATAACCACACTTTAAGCAAAAATTATAAGGTTTTTTCTTATAATTCCTATATAAAGTCTCAGAGATTTCAAGAAAACTATTAAACAAATTAAATTCTATTTCTGGACTCTGGTTTTTGATTTTTTTCAAAAATTCTAAAACCTTCCTTCTAATGATTGGATCTTCTTCTCTATAAGGACAATGGGAAGAGTAAAAAGGTAAATCTTTTAATTGAACATACTTAAATATTTCTTCTTCAGGGATTCTCATCAGAGGGCTAATTTTTTTTAAATAAAAGTCTTTTATCTCCTCATTTCTATCTTTAAATATGTACTGATTTGCAATTAAATAATTCCGATTAAATAAAATATTCATAATATATGTTTCAGCCAAATCCGTTAAATTATGTCCCATTGCTAATACATCCCCCCCTAACTTTCTTGCTTCCTCATTTAATAGTCTTCTTCTAAATATTGCGCAATAATTACAAGCATATCTATGATCCGAATCCCTCTTCTTTTTTCTTATTATTTCATCTAATGAAAATCCAATTTTTTCCTTAAAAGATATTATTTTATGTTCGATATTGAATTGCTTACAAAAATTTTTTGTTTTCTTTATAGATAATTCTCGATAATCTCTAATCCCCTCATTAATAGTTAATGCGATAACTGGTTCTGAGTTATATTTTCTCTTCTGAATTTTATGAAGGTTGTATAATAATGCTGCTGAATCCTTTCCTCCTGAAAAAGCCACAATAATTTTATCCTTAGGAGATAATAACTCATATTTTGAGATTGTTTTGTTAATTTTCTTCTCTATACTTTTAACAAAACATTCTTGGCAAAAAAATTGTCCAGAATAATCTCTAAATATCCCTGAAGAATCGCTTTTATTACAGATAATACAAGTACCTTTTGATAAAAAATTAAAAGAAAAGGGAATTAAATATCACCAACTTACTAAAAATTAAAACCAGAAGGTAATTATACCAATTGTTAAAAAAGATAAGATAAAATTGGCTACAATTAACCCAGTGGTAAAGATTCTAATAAAATTTAATAAAGGTTTTTTTATTTTTTCTTGGCTATCATATTCATATTTATAAGAGATCTCTATTCTTGAATTTTTAGATAAACTTGTTTTTTCGGGAAATTTTAATTTTACAGAATCCTGAAACCCATCTCCGATATCATCGATCAAATCATAGTTTTTTTCCCCGAGAATTATTTTATCTTCTTGATTTTCCCCACGTTTTGATATTACATTAATTGATTCTATTGTTTTAACTCTATATTCAGATAAGTTATAAATCTTTTCATCTTCGTTATATGTAAATTTATCTTTACCTTGTTTTATTTGGTCGAATCTTGTACCAAAAGCCCATTCGATCAATTCTTTTATTGTTCTATCACCATCAAATATTGGAACAGGCATCATATTAAAAAGCGTAATACTAAATCCAATAATAAATAACCATAAGAGTTCACGGAAGAGTAATTCAGGAAAATTTCCAGTGAAAAAGGCACTTACAGTATTTCGTGGGAGCCAATAGCTATTTGTAAGGATTCCAATTAAAACCCCTATCACTTCAACATCCAGAGTATAGATTTTTCCCTCTTCTGTAGTTAATTCTATATATTTGAGATTGAAATTCGTCAAAACTTTTTCCAATGTATAACCTTCATTGAAATTGATTTTAGTACCATTAATTTCCGTTATGATTAAATCTTGAGTTAATTCCTTGTCATAATTATTACCATCCTCTTCTTGTGTATAGACACGTGTAATTCTAATTTCATTATTTGAAATTTTTTCCCATAAAATTCCAATATTATATCGAGGACCTAAAATTATTGTTTTGTTTCTATAAGTATCTTCTGAAGGGATGTAAACAAGCAATTTCAAGATATCTCCAATTGAAACATCTATTTCCGTGTTATTATTTAAAATGTCATTTAAAGAACTCCCCGCATTTGCATCCAAATAAACGAAATCTTGATTAGAGTTGGATTTTTTAATTCCAACTATAACATCATTAACAGAAACATTCCCATAATTAAACCCGCCTTCTTTTTCAGGAAATACTTGGTTAACTTGTGAAACTTGTGGCCCATAAAAGGGAGATATCATTACAGGAAAACTAAGGATTAATAAAAAAGCAATTCCAGTCGCAATAGCGTTAACGTAAGTTCCTGCCGTTGAAATTCTTAATCTCGTTTCTCTAGAATATTTCGAAGATCCCAACTCTCTTTCATCCACTTCAACAAAAGCTCCAACTCCGATCAGGTAGAATAGTCCAGCACCCATTATTCCTGTTGATTTTACATCAACATTGTCTATTTCGGCAGTTATTCCATGGGCTAATTCATGAGTAGTCATAATAAAGAGCAAGGGAATGATTAAATAAGCAAAAAGAGGAAGTTCGATTGTTACTCCGGGAATTAATGGCGTAATAGCATTTTCAATCTGAGGATCAAAAATTAAGCTAATAAGATTATTGAAAAAGAACCAGAATCCGAAGATCATAAAACCAAAGGATACAAAAATACCAATATTAAAAAAAATTCTCCATATTTTTGGAAATTTTTGTGAAATTTTTCTGATAAAATTATTTAGCTTCTTTGTTTTAAACATCACCAATAAAGGAAAGAATAAATAGACGGATTCTTTTTTATTCCGCAACAAATAAACAATACTAACAACAATTACCCAAAATATCAACGAAATAATAAACCATGGGTTTAAAATAAAATCTAAAACTATTTGAAATAAAATCATATTTTTTTGAGTCATTTTTTCTTTTTAAAAATTTAAGAATTTATCCTTTCACTTAAGATTAATTCTTTTAAAGATCGATATGAAGTTTAACTTCATTAATATTTATTCTTCGTTATTCTATAATATAAATTTCTTGAAAAAATCATTTTGTTTATAAGAAAAGGAGAAATTATATTTATTGAGAGTTATTGTGAACTCTTTAATTTATCTTCATCTTGTAATGATCATCTCCAATTTTGATTGTATGAACTCGATGTAGGGTTGATAATATTCTCTGTCTTGCGTAATTTCAACCCCTTCTCTCAAAGTATCACTATATAACAAACGCACCTCTCAAAAGGTCTAACGAGATTTTTCAATTATTACCTCATCTACGGATAGTTGAATATCTTGAATAGAAAGGATTGCTTGAAGGAATCGATGTCATCCGAACCGAAGAGAGTTATACTTCGATGACTTCCCACCTTAATTTGGCAGATATGGATCTCTTAAAGAAGCTCGGAGATGAAATTAAGCAGTTAAAATATAAAATCGAAAGGACAGATGATCCTAGACTAATTGCTCAATACGATGACAAGATCCAAAAATTGAAAAGACAGATGAATAAGGAAAAGAAAGGCATTCGTGGAGTCTATATCAACCCGAAATCCAACAGATACCCCAACGCAGACCCATACACCTCTAGGGGCTTATTCAAATCCTACCTATACGGAATCATTCATTCGGATGTAAACGCCGACTTAGGCATTGGCAGAAAGGCAGATGATCTCATTTGTCAGAAATATGGGTTGTCATCAAAACCCTTTGAATCCTATATCAAGAAAATTAGAAGTGACGGATCGTATAGAAAAATTTTAAACCCAATAAAGATTAAAAACATTGAAGTTTCATTATCGAAATATAATTCGTTAGTGTTATCTTCAAGTTAAGTTA
>CAZZIC010000129.1:0-12144 GCA_964653985.1 uncultured archaeon
ATTGGGAATATGAAGTTTCGGAAAGTAATGAAAGAGCTCTATGGTACGTTGGGGCAGACCTTACTTATTTTGATGGATACTCTGTATTAGATGACAGCAAAGGGATGGAAGCAATAGTTCCATCAGAGTGGAAATCTATGGAGGTTTATAATTTTACTGATCCTCCTCCTTATAATTCAAGCAAAAATGGAGATTGGTATTGGACAAATAGCAGTAGTGGAGATACTCAGACGATTAAAGTTTATAATATTGGAGAAGGACTATGGAAAATCAAGTTAAATTCATCGAAATCACAGATTTCAGTTTCCTATGATACTTCGGACAGGGTAAAGATCAACAAAACTATTACAAACAATGCTTTGATACATAATGATTACGGTGGAACCTTCGAATTTGAAGTTTATAATAATGAAACAAAATTGGTTTATAGCGCATCATCGAATCTCAATGGTACCAATCTTGAGAATTCCACGAGTTTCCAATGGAATATTTTTGACACCACGAAAAAGCCAGGTACTTATTATATGAAAACATCTTGGGTGACCAGTAATAGTACTCATGCCTTTGTTGCCTCAGAAACTACCTCAATTGAAATAGAGCAATTTAATATCAATCTTGAACTTCTAAACCTTGAAAGATATAGAAATAATTCAATCTATGGTACGGAAATTTTGATCGGAGCAAAAGCCACCGTTAACGAGACGGGGGATTCAATAACGGGTGAGAAAATTAACATAGAGATCTATGATGAGAACGATGATCTCATAGAAGAACTAAGCGATATTACAAATGAAAATGGACGGATTGAAATTTCTTATCTCCTTCCAGAGGGATATCAGAGCATAAAAATTAAGCTAACATATACAACTGAAGGAACATATTTTACTTCCACTGAAAGTAAGCAGAGCATAAATATAAACCTAATATCTCAGGGACAATCAATTGTTAATACATTTATAACACTTTCACCATACATAATCATTGGCATAGCTGCTGTCTCAACTTACGTCGTTTTAAGACAAAGAAGACTTAATAAATTACGAGCAATCTGGGCAAAAGATGCCCAAATTCTTGATGATTTGCTGAGGATCTCGCATATTATGATAATCCATAAGGAAGCGGGAGTGGTTATATACGATAAAAAAGTTGCAATAGAGGAGATCGATTCTGATCTGATAGGTGGCTTTTTACAAGCGATTTCATCCTTCAGACAAGAAATTCGTAAGGATATTGACATTGATAAAGGAACAAAAGGATTTGAAATGGACTATTATGACTTTAAAATCGTTATAACGGACGGTGAATATATAAGGATAGCATTAATCCTTGATGGGACTCCTTCGGAAAGTTTAAAAGAGCGACAAGTTGAATTTACAAAAGCATTTGAAAGCAAATTTGGTAAGGTATTACAAGAATTTGACGGAGAAATTAAAGCATACAGAGCTGCAGATAAATTAATCGAAGATCATTTCTATATTTCACTCGCTTATCCCCTAAAATTATCAGAACATTGGGAAATTATCGATTTGGAGCCCTTAGAGAAAGACCTGGTAGAAGTTGCCCAACAGATTGAGGCAGAGAAAAGCTTTTTCTTTGTTTCAAATCTTTTGAGTTATGGATTGGCGGGAAGAAGTGAATCGAGAAATCAAATTATCAGCGCAATAATTTCTTTAAGTGATAAGGAAGTTTTAGAACCAATAAAGATGGAAGCATAACTTTTTTTATTCTATTTCTTTATTTCTTTATTTATTTTTATTTCATTCCATTTTTGTTAAAATTTATTTGAAGTGTAATTTTTTCAAATTTGATATATATGGAGAACTTTTTCTCATTTTCATTACTATTTGGGGTTATTTGCTCTATTGGGGGTATTATTGTCTTTCTTTATAGTTTAACAATTATAAAGAAAATAAAGAACCTTTTTCCGCAAAGTGAAATCATCAAAAAATGGCGGGTCTTACAAGCGTTAATCTATGTGTTTCTTCTGGGATATTTATTTAACATAATTGCATTATTTTATGATTTAGATTTATTAATTATTTATATGACCTCGATTGTGTATCTTTTTGGGGCAGTTTTTGTCTTACTTATTATAAATCTTAGCTATAAAACATATAGAACTATAATAATGGAATGATAAAATATGCATCCCTTGATCGATGATATACTTATTTGTTCAAAAGATGGGCAACCTTTAATAGAATTTCTTTATGATGAGGAATTTGACCCCGATTTACTGAGTAGCCTATGTTCAGCTCTTAAAATTCATGTAAAAGAGGCTACCGGAAGTGAATTAAGCTCATTTGAAATTGGAGATAGGAGGTTTAGCTTTTACCCTTGTCTGGACGATAATGTTCTAATTGTTGCAAAAACTGCAAAAGATATTAAAGAGAAATCTATTAAAAAAGTTTGTAAGGTTGTAGTAGAAATCTTTGAAGAATTGTATACTCTCGATGATATTGAAAATTGGGACGGAGATAAGGCGATTTTTGATAAATTCCATAAAAAACTAAATCTGTACTTCAAAGTTTCTCAGTTATAAGGCTATTAGGAGAAAAATAAAAAAAATGAAAATATGTTAAAGATTTTACTCTTTTTGGGTTAACAGATATGCAAGTAGTATATGTAGTCCTAATCCTATACCCCAACCCGCCATAGTTATAACGCTCCAGAATATCCCAGGAAGGAATAGTAAATTAATCAAAACCAATAAAATGCTTGTTGGAATATAAATCGAGATATGAATAATGGCAGCTACTCTAAGGAAGGAGGATTCTTGTGTATAGAAGATCCGAAGGAAACTCGCATTTATTGAAATCGCAATTGACCATCCAAAAATTGGATAAATTAAAAGCATCATATCTATACCTTGGATACTGAATTGGATGGCTAATAAAATCATCGCTTCAATATAGATTAAGATATGAGCTATAAGTTCAAATTCTATAAATAAGCATTTGATTGCTCGTCATTCTTGTAGAAACTAACCTTATTATTGTCAGTAAAAGATAACAGAAATATAAGCAAAAGTGTGTAGGGCAAAGACAATTCTATGCGCTAAAACGCTGCTAACCCGCTGACTTTCTTTTAAATCTTTAGTAGAAATTGTAATCTTTTAGTTTATTTAGTTTTTAAATCATGAAAAGAATGGTATTTATAAATTTTTTAAAGAGTCCAATTTTTAATTCGGAATAAATTTACTTAAGTGAATGAAATTTCATATTATTGAAAAAATAATCCTGCTTATATCACAATTTCTTGAAGGGGATGTGGTTTATCTTTCTGAGAATGAAAGAATGGAGCCTAATATATTCCATTACTATCATGAGGTAATTAGATACTTTAATAAATTGAATTTTGTAATTAGTAAAACCTTACGGTCTCTCAGATTAAACATAAACCTTCAAAAATATGATAAAGCATTTTTATTGTATGTAGTTTATAGAAAAATGGAAGAGAAAAAGAGTGACCATATTTTAGAGAAAGAATATGATAATATTGATAAATTTGATTTTTTAAATCTGCCAAAAAGCCAGTATTTACAATTTCTAAACAGATTGGAATCATTTTCTTGGGATATCGCTTTGAAAGGCAAGGATAAAGTCGAACAACTTAGCATAAAAGAAGCATATCCCTCCTTTTTAATCAAGAAATTGCTTGATGTTATGGATTTTGAGTTTTTAAAAAATAATCTTCGATCTATGAATGAAGCAGCAACACATCATACCTTTCGAATAAATTTTTCTGGTTTCGAGGGAGGAGAAGATGTATTACTCTCTAACATTTTAAACTATCTCAATCAAGAAAATATAAAATTTAGCCAAGATGAGGATTTTAATTTTCTATTTCATATCAAACGTAATTATTATAAGAAGATATTAAGATCTAAATTCTGCAAAGAAGGTCAATTAATCCCTCAAGGTAAAGCTTCAGTATCAGTAGTGGAAGTACTATCTCCAGAGAAAAATGATTTCATTTTGGATATATGTGCTGCTCCTGGAATGAAAACGAGCCTTATGGCTCAGGATTTAGAAAATAAAAAAAGAAATCTGGTTGGAAATGAATTTTTACCTTCTCGAGCGTTTGAAATGAAAGAGTTAATGCATCATTTAGGCTATACTAATGTTGCTTTACTTAATTCTGATGGAATCTCACCTCCAATAAGAAAAAGTGTGAAATTTGATAAAATCTTATTAGATGCTCCTTGTACGGGAAGTGGAACTTTAAGGAAGAATCCAGATTTAAAATGGAGACAAAATAGAGCTTTTCTGTATCAAAATGTCACCCTTCAGAGGAAACTGCTGCAGAGTTCTTTGGATCTTTTGAAACCTAAAGGTATTTTAGTTTACTCTACATGTAGTCTCTATCCCGAGGAAAATGAAATGATAATAAAAGATTTCAAAAATCTTTTGGAGCCTATGATTTTGCCAGATTGGTTTTCTCCAAGCTATTCAATTGATGGTGAACCATTCCCCGGTACCGGAAGATTATTCCCATTAACTCATCACACAGAAGGATTTTTTATCGGAAAGTTCAAAAAAAAAGCAATATAATCTTAATCAATTAATTCACATAAGTGGTTGATTTGACAAAAGGTAAAAAAGATTTCATGACAGTGGGACAAATTGATGTCACTGGTATCAGAGGTCCTCATGAAAAGGAGCTCAATGATATTAGCAATGCCAGACATTCTCTTTTTAAGGATTTATCCGATGACAATCTTAAAACAATAGTATATGAAGATATCGGAGCGAAATTAGAAGATATTGGATTTAATGAAGATTGGACGATAACAAAAGAATTCTTCCCGGAAGCTAATATTCATATTTCATATTTCTTCTACGGGGATGAGTTCGGAGATATTGAAGGGGAATTCAAATTCCTTTTTTCGGGAGATCGGATAAGTTGGATACCCGGTGAGGATTCTGCAACATACATAGATATATTAATGGATTTTATGGAGAGAAGAATCAAGGAAAAGGAACCATTTGAGAAGGATTATGATTCAAAAACTGAATTGATGGAAAAAGTTCTCAAGCAGAGGGTGGGACCTTTCAAATTTTTAAAAGATAATGACAAAGAACCATTAGAAGAGTTTATTGGGGCAAAAATTAAGCGAGAGTCAAATAAATGGATATTTACAAAAGAAATTTTTCCAAGAATTTTCATAGAATTAACCTATTCAGATAATCACGTTCTCGATATATCCTATTCTGGGGAAAATCTCGAGAAAATGGGGAGTTATCATATAGAGTTAATTGGAATTTTTGTCTTAAACCATATCTTAAGATACATTACGATAAATAACCAAGAAGAAGATTTGCCAAAAATTTGCTATCAAATGTTTTCACGCTATTATACAAAATTAAAAGACTGGCCGCATAGAAGAGATTAAAATAAATTTTTTCCTCTTTCTTTTTAATTCCTTTTTAGACTATGGAAAGAATTCTTTATCTTATAACAGAAAATTATTCAATAAATAATTATGATGAAGCAGTCCAAAGGATTGCTCTACCCTTTTTGTCTGTTCTTTTAATTTTTTGATTATTTTCAAGATCGGACATAACTTTCCAGATCTGAGAATTGCTTAATTTGAAGTATTTTCTCAATTCAGGAGTAGTCATTTCGGTTCCGTTTAAAAGATTTACAATAAGTCGTTTAATCTCCTCAACATCGTCCTCCCCGTTATTTTCAATTTCATCTTCTTTACCATCATCTTCCATTTCCACCATAATCCTTGAAGCCACTTTATTAAGTTGCTTAATATTATTCTCAATACCTTTTGGCTTCATAAATAAACAGCATAACTCCAAATCTTGAGGAAATGCTACAATATAAAAGTTATCATATAGAATTGCCCTTGGTTTTTTTCCTGAATTCCCTCCTCTGAATGAAAGATAAAAATTCATAGCAAAATCATCTAAATTACTGATATTATCTGACGAATTAAATTCTTTTTTCCATTTTAAAAAGGGTCCATCAATGAGATCAAATCCGATCAATGCAGCTCCAAAAAGTTCATTTTTATCAAAATTCAAGAGTTTACACCTCTCCTTACAAGGACTTGTTTCAATTCATTTTCAATTAAACTCATTAATCGGGCTCTTTCTTCGGGATCTATTGCGGTTAATCCGATTGTCTTAACTTGTAATACATCTTCTACCCGTTTATGATCCATTCTCCCATCTTTTTTAACTAAATCTTGCTTATTTGCCACGACAATAATTTCACAGTCATTTTCTAGTATTTCATTTGCATGTTCAATTAGTTGTTTTGATACCAAGACATTTTTAGGAGAAGAATCTGTCACGATAAAAACTATATCGGAACCCAAGATATAATTCTTCATGTACTTTTTTAAATAATTCTTTTGTCCGCCAAAATCCCACACCTTTAGTTTGTACGGTCCAAACTGGACAGTTTTCAAATCAAAGCCCTGTGTTGGCAAATATTTTCTGTCTATAGGATTTTCTGCTATTAATTTTAACATTGTAGTTTTTCCCACAGCGGGATGCCCTACTATAGAGATTTTAACAAGATCATCAACGTAGGTGGTTCTTATCATTTACAATTCTCCAAAATTAGTTTAAATATTAAATAAAAATAAAAGATAAAAAAATAAAATAATACCTCTGTGATATGCTAGTATTCTCATAGGATTATCCCTTTTTCATATCCAATTTATAACCTATATGTGTTAACTATAAAAGCCATCTTTAAGTAATCTTAAATTAAAGTATTAACTAAGCTAAAAATAGTCTATCTAAAAGCGATTTCAATAGAGAATTAATAAAAAGAAAATTTTAATCAAACTATGAATGAGAAAAGTCTCTTAAAATCAGAATATATTATTCCTGTATTTACAACTGTTTGGGTCATTATATATCTCTTCTTAGGGAATCAACAAATATATGACATGATTGGACTTTTTATAAGCCAGTTATTTATCGGTGCTCTGGTGATAAATTCTATTCAAAAGCCTTCGGTAGCAATTAAATTTAGAGGAACATTCGGAGCACTACATATACTCTTTGGAGTTTTATTGTTTCTTTTAAATATATCCTTAATTAGGATTGCTCAATTTATTACCGTGGGAGTCATTTTAATTGCGACGGTTTTATCGTCGGTCCTAAGATTAGGTGCTTCTGGAACTGCATCAACCCCTTCAGGAAGATCTCCGTCTCCCCAACCTGGTCCTGAACCAGAACCCGGCCCTGGACCCGAACCTATGTAAATTTAAATTACTTTTTCCTTTTTTTAGATGAAAATTAATGATTAAAGAAAGAAAAAAATTTAAAAAATATTCTATCTTAGGAAAGAAATAAGTTTTTGACGAAGTTTGGAAAGAAAAATCCTAGATAAAACAGGATAGCGCTTATCATTAGTAAAATTCTTGTAATAATTAAAGATCCCGCCGTCAATTGTAGAGTTCCGTCCAATATCGCGCCGATTAAGTAAATCAAAAATGCTAATAGAAGGATTTTTCCTTTTAACTTCAACTCTTTATTCCCCGAAGATAATGATTCTCTGGCAAATAAAATTCCTGCGATAAAAAATGTAAGCATATTTATAAATAAGTAAATAATTACAGTGATGCTATAGGAGATATCAAAGGTACCAACTCTCTCAGTCATTAAAAGTCCTAAGTTATCCGTAAATATGCTAAACAATAGAAATATCTCAAAAATTGTTCCCAGAACGATGTATACAATCCAAAGTAATTTTTTCTTTTTTATATTTAAGAGATAGGAAACAGCAACAACCCAGATTGTGATGGTTATTGGTATAAAAAAAAGCCCGAGGAATAAATATAAGGCATCAGAAATTTCGGACTGAGTGAATAAATAATAAAAAAACGCTCCGGAAGATGAGTACCAAGGGCTAACAACGCCAATCCATGATAATCCTACCAGGATAAATATACGTTCTTTCGTTTGAAAATATTTTGTCAGAATCCTAACTGCCACTAAAAAAGAAATAATCACAAGAACTAAACCAAGCGAGCCATTAATAATTTCCGTTAGATTAAGTGCCATTTTATATCACACCTCAAATTTTCTCAAATTAAAATTAAGATTATTTAATTTAAAATCAGTTTAATTATTTAAATAGTTAAGGAACTGGAAAAATCGGGAATATCTCTTTGAAATGTAAAAAGAAAAAATTTCAATGATAAAAACGAGTTTCTTAAATTAGAAAGTGTAGATGTTATAATAGAAAAACAATAATATCAGAGAAAAGAATGTTGGAATGATTAAGCTAAACGTTAAAAGTCTTTGAGAGACTCTAATACATTCCTCCAAAGTATTCATAATAACATCGAAATACTTAGGTTCACCCCAAATTTTGGTATCCTTGACGATACTTTGTTTATAGAGAAATTCAACGGGTTCTAAATCTTTTTCAGCTTTTTTAATTAATACTCTTAATTTTTCTAAAATCACTTCTAATTTGATACGATCGCCAATAGGAGAGTAGCCTCTACTGGTAAATTGTCTCGCAACTGTATGACTATCTGATGTAGTAATCTCTCCTTTTTCTATTCCTAGATTCTGAAGAGTGTTTAAAATGTACGACCTAATGTTTACATAAGCATTATTAGCATCGAAGTGAATTAATGCTGTCTTCTGATTTGTTTTCTGATCTTTAAAAAGATGGACAACCATTCCACCTATCCCTATTCCTTGTTTTTCTGAATATTCTTTCATTGGATCTCTTGCTACTCCATATAAATATTGTGTTTTATGGTCCTTATCATAACCTTTCAAATAATTTCTAGATGCTTTTATCAAATCCTTCGATTCGGGTGTGTTTGGCTTTATCAAGATTTCATCCTCGAGTATGCTGTTGTGAGAATCTATTATCATTACATCTTTAAAACCCAAAAATTTAGCGTCTTCTCGAATCTTTCCTCCTACTTCTGCTTTAATATCATCCGATGGAAGGGGATGTCTCGTCAAAAAAACCATTGGAATACTGTCTACTAAGCATCCCAAAACTTTTGCAGATTTAGAGATACTTCTCGAAAAAGGACTGACATCCTTTATCCAATTAATTGAAGAATCCTCAATTGTATTTACAATATCTCCTCTCATTTTTTGTATTATTCTATTCACTTGATGTTGATTTGTTAAATTCTGAGTATGATCATTTGTGGTATGATATACTGTGATTCCGGGATAGAATCCAAAGGTTTGATAAATTTGATGGGGTAGATCCGAAGATCCACAAGTTTTAAAAGGCCCGAAATGCGTAAAAGGTACAACAAATAAACCTTTTAGCTGTTTTGAATTTGAATTTCTTATTAGGAGATATTGAATTTTTATATCAGATTTAACTCCAACTCTATCAAACAAATCTTCAATTGGTCCGTCATTTCCTTCAGTCATCATAGAAAGAATAAAAGCTCTAATAAATTCATATCCCCCTAAACCTGTTGCCTCCTTGTATATCTTATTAACATGAAATAATTTTTTGCCATAAGGAATGGCAAAAAGAAAGGCACAAGTACAAAAAAAGAGAATTGCCCTTATGAAGAATAGAAATGATGTTTGTTCGGTATAGAAACTATATAAGATAATTCCCACGATGGGTTGGATTAAAGATAATATAATATATCCCGGTCTTCCTACTGTGGTGAAGGAAAAATAAATGACAAAAGATATAATATAAGCAATAATGGTTCCTAAAATGAAGAATACTTCCTTAAATGAAGCATTTTTATAAATTTCCGCAATAAATCCACCAAATAAGTATGAACTTCCTATTATGAATGTAACCAATGTATTTAGTTGAATTGCCCAACCTTTTGGAGGTGCTTTTAATATTGGAGCTTTTTTAGAATATATTAATGATAATAAAGCGCCAGAACCAGAGGTTGCAAGGAAAATTAGAAAAATGTGGAGAAATCTCTCAATATTAATATGTCCAACAAAAATTAACCGATAAAAAAAGGTGGCAATTGCTATTATGAATGGAACTGCTAAAAACGATATATATGCTAAAATTTTAGAATTAAAAAAGTCTACGTAAGAAATTATCCCGGGGACTTTTCTTGAACTTGTCTCTTTGCTTACTGTAAAATTATCTTGATACATATCCCGATATGCATAAAATGGTGAATTATAAAATACTAGTATTTAATAGAATTCTAAATTAAATAATTTTGTTTTTTTAGTGTAAAAATTTCAAATAATTATTTATTGATACTATATTTATATAATCTATGGAATCAAATTCAAGACATCTGGCTAATAAAGGATTCGGAGATTTGATGAAGGATGGATTTAGTTTATTTACAAGAAATTACTCGAAATTAATCCTTCCATTAGCATTACTTTCCGTTATAAGTATAGTTTTAAGAGTCTTTTTATTAGCGGATCTCAGATGGACTGTTATTCAATTAGGAATGGATTTGGATGATTTAATAATTACCGACCCAAATAGCATCTCTGATGAGCAAATTCAAGGGTTTATGCAATATTTTGGCTTTAATTATCTTTTGCTTGTTGCCCAGCTCTTCATAGGGTTAATTACTACGATTATTGGAATGTGTTCAGTGGGAACCTATGTGTACAAGAATTATATGAGCAATGAACAAAATTTTCAAGAGGAGTTTAGAAAAGCGTTTAACAGTAAGATGCTTATTCCCCTTCTTGTCTTAGGTGTTGGAATTTCTCTTGGAGCATTCATATTGTTTATTCCCTCGATTATAATATTAGCATTTTATATATTTACCGTTTATACCTATAATATGGAAACACAGGAGAGTACCACATCCGCAGCGCATTCTATTGAGAAGGGTGCATTTTGGAGAATAATTGGAACGTTCATAGTTAATTGGTTGATAATTCTCATTGCTGGATGGATTATTAATTTTATATTAGGTTTTGTTTGGAACCCAACTACTTCACAAATTAGAATGTGGTTAAATCCAGCTAGTAGAAATTATGGTATGTTGATATTAGATAATTTTATTATGACTTTTGTTGACATTATTTTCTCACCACTGTTCATTTGTTTACTAACTCCAGTGTTTGCTTCTCAAAAAGTAAAAAAGGAGATGAAGGGAGTTTATCAAAGCAGAACTTATCAACCTCCAAGATATCAAGAAACAAGAACTTCCGAAAGTCAATCACCCTACAAAGCAGCAGAAAACTCATCCCCCGAACAAAAGAAATCTGGGATGTATTGCCCTTACTGCGGATATTATATGTCTAAGCCGAAGAAGCGATTTTGCGCAAATTGTGGAGAAAACTTAGAATTTGAACAATAAAAAACGAGTAAATAAGAAAATGTACATAAACTTCAATAAAAAGTTTGATTTAGACAAAGAAACCATCAACGATCCGGTTGTTTTAATCGGTTGGCCTGGTATTGCCTTGGTCGGAAAATTGGCTATTACTTCAATCGCAGATTCGCTCGAAGCGGATTTATTTGTGGAGATTGAATTTTTTGACTTACCGCCCAAGAGTAAAGTGGAAAAGGGAAAATTAAATATTCCGAGTGCTAGTTTGTATTATAAAGCAAGACAAAATCAAAATGATCTTTTTATTCTTACGGGTGATTACCAACCACAATCTCCTGAAGGAGTCTTCGAGTTTTCTCAGAAATTTTGCGAAGAAATGGACAAAATCACTGATGGAAAGATAGAAATGTATATTAGTTCAGGGGCAATGGTCTCTGATAAAAACGTGGATCGGGAGAAACCAACTATTTTTGTTTGCGGAACTCATGACGAATTAGTACAAAAATTCTTAGAACATGAAGATACCGAGATTATGGAAAGTGGAGTAATCGCGGGAGCAAACGGAATATTACCCGCTTGGGCTGGTAATAAAGGGTTTGCACCAGGGATCTGTTTATTAGCAGAAACACTTCCTTTACCCATGATGAATTTAGATCCAAAAGCCTCAAAAAGTCTAGTCTCTCTTCTAAAAGACTATTTTGGTATAGATATGACGTATGAGGAACTCGATAAAAAGATCGAAGAAATGGAAGAGGCATTAGAGTCTTTTAAGAAACAAGCAAACCATATTATGAGAGGAGAGAGATCAGATAAAGGTCCAGAATCATATTTTCGCTAATTCTTTAAAAATTTTTAACAATCCATATTTTCTTTCTTATATTTCCTAATTTTATTGA
>CAZZIC010000130.1:0-12058 GCA_964653985.1 uncultured archaeon
TATGATATTATGTATTCTGATTTCTGGTTTGGGAGCGTAAAACATAAACTACAATCACACATATACCCCCTCCAATAGTCCAAATAGCACCTGCTAATAGCAAGGCATTAACGATCCCACTCATGAATATCCACATATTGAGTAAAATAATTCCCGCAATGAGAAAGAGGTGAGATCCTAATAATTTTTTCTTGGAAAGAACTTGGGGAGGATGTAGAATCCAAGCCATAACACTGATTATAATAATTGTAATAAAGATAAGCAAAACTACATCAAGAATCATATTATTTATGAATAAGGTGAATCATAATAAAAAGTTGATTAATTCCTTTAAGGTGAGAAAACTCTCTAATTTTATTTTATTGAATTAAATATAATTTCCGTCGATCATCTCTTTTAGGTGATTATATTACGTGAAGAAGAACTTCTCTACCATATAAACCGGAATCCAACCTAAATGCTTTTCCAAATGCTGTTATTTTTAGGATAGAGTATGTGGGAACAGATGTTTCGGAATTTCTTAACACTTCGGATAAACTATATATAGTTAGATATCTATAATAATTATGAAAGCGTATAATTTTTCCATATGGAATCTTTATATTGCTGGAGAAGGTAAGTTTAGGACAATAAGAATCATATAAAATGGCTCCTGTCAAAAAAGATATTGTGGATTCCAGACAATTAAAAGGGTTTAAAATATGTTTTCTTCCTCACCCTCCTTTGTCTTGAGGACCTTAACGGTCTAATATTATTTTGGCAGGAGCCTCTCTTTTCCTAAAAATGAGAAACCATTCTCTAGATTAAGAATAAGGGAATTAATTTTGTGAAAATCTTCTCAAGAGCTTTAAGTTTTTGGAAATAATAATACAAAGTTTGTTCCTTTTTTATGTTCTCCTTTCACCCGATCCTCAATCCAAATCACTCCCGAAATCTCCTCTACGATCTTTTTGACTAAAAAGAGCCCTAGTCCCATTCTCTTTTTTTGGACTTCGAAAATAGTATCATAGTCAAATAGATTTTTCTTTTGTAAATCTGAGATCCCAATTCCATTATCAGATATTTCTAATCTGATAAACTCCTTACCCTCTTTTTCTGTCTCTGAAACTTGAATCTGAATCCGTTTCGGGGAACATTCATTATGTTGAATCGAATTAACTAATAAATTTTCTATGCCCTTCCCTAAAAACTTATGTCCGTTGATATAAGCACTCTCACACTGTAGTTCTAAAGTAATATTTAACAATTCTTTTGGATATCTTCTTTCTATTTTCTTTATAACATCTTTAAGAATCTCTCTGATATCCATTCTTGTAATAGAAAGGGATGATTCTTCAATCTCAGTAAGAAGGTCGATATTTCTTATTAGATCCTCACCTTTTTTTACTTGGTTTTTAATACTTTCGGGAATGGTTTCTAATTCGTCTTGCATCCCGTTAGAAAGATATAATTCCAAAAGATCAGAAATTGAATAAAGACTTTGGAATAAATTATTTACATCGTGAGAAAACAAATCTCTTAAAAACTGGGTATAATTGTATGCTCTCCGATATTTTCTTTCCGACTTTCTGAGATTTTCTTCCATTTTTCTTCTATCGGTGATATCATAAAAGATAATTTGAAAAAGTATTTTGTCTTTAAACTCTATTAAAGAAGATTTTGCATTAATCCAAATGAGAGTGTTGTCTTTTTTTTTAATTTGAATATCTTCTTTCGGTAATTTTCCTCGTTTATTTAATAATCTAATCCGTTTCGCAATAACAGGATGAAATTTCTCGGGAATGAGTGAAATAACCTTTATTTTATTTTCAATTAGTTCTTTTTTTGTATAACCCAAAAGTTCTTCTGCTGCGGAGTTACATTCCACAATCTCCCCCATTTTGTTTATAAGGACAATCGAAAAAGGACTTTCTTTAAATAGATGCCGATATTTTTGCTCAGACTTTTTTAACTTACTTTCTAATTTCTTTTTTTCTGAAACATTTTCCGCAAGGATGAAAGCTTTTTCATTTTTGATATTCATTAATCTAAATTTTGTCTTTACAATATCTCTTGACTTATTTCGTACATTGAGTATTCTTGGTGTAGGGTTTTGCGTCGTATTTTGAATTAAGTCTTTCTTCCATAAATTGTCAATATATTCTCTGTAATCTTTATCGGGATAAGCTTTTTTCAACCACATACTGCGTTCTTTAATCTCTGAGAGCTTGTATCCATAAATTTCGGTGAATTTAGGATTTACATATAAATTCCGTTTTGTTTCAATATTTGTAATCAAAATCGCGAACGGGAACAGATCAAAAATCTCTTTAGCATTTTCTTCATCCCAAATTAATCCTTTGGCGTGATCATCATATTCTTTATAATCCATTATTTTAAGTCTCCCAGATTTTATTTTTGTGAGTAAAATCACAAATCGTCATATTAAAATCTATTAATTAGAACAGTACATACTTTTAGTAATTCATTTGAATTTTAAATTTATTTTTTCACAATTATAAGTTTACCCTAAAATGGCAGGATACATTTTTATTCTCAATTTACGAATAATTTATTAATTGATAATGTATTTTCAAAACCGAAATTTATGATAAATACATTCCATCTTTATTATCTTAACTATAGAATTTGAGTTCCTAATAAGATACGCGAATCTGACAAGTTAAATGAGATAAATGGGTAAAAAGGTGAAAAGACCATAAATAAAGAAAACCTATTTGAGAAGTATAAAGCGGTAAGTAAGTTAATCGAAAGAGTTAAAGTTAATAGCGAGGAATTAAGGATATTTTGGAAAGATGGTAAAAAGGAAGTTTTTTATTTTGAGGATCTAAAAAAGGTAGCAATCATCACGACTGACGATGGACCTTTTGAACCCGATGTATTTTGGTTACTCATATTTAAGATTCCAGTTGTAGTTCCAAGCGATGAGTTAGTTCCGGGATCATTAGCAATTACGGACATTTTGTTAGAATTACCCGGTTTTGAATATAAAAAATTTATGGAAGCTATGAAGTCTACGGAAAAAAATACTTATGAATTATGGGTAAAGGATTGATAAATATTTTTGATTGTAATTTTACAATCCATAGGAAGAGCTGCCTTTCTTTTATATAATTTTGTCTTTTTAAGTTCAATTATTGATTCATCGGAGCTACAAACGGAAGGCCGAAGAGATGGGACACACTTTGGGTTTTATCTTTTAATTGGCTTTTTGGGTTCAATATTCTCAAGTTTCTTATATCCATTTATTAACATATTTAATAGATGGCGTGTCTTTCAATATCAAGATCTTGGGACTATTTTTAATTTTCAAACATTTTTGGAAATGAATCTCGTCAATTTTATTATTACTTTAATTTTATTGGTGATATCGTTACTATTACTCCAGATATTCTCATTTAATACCGAAAAAATTAAAGATATTGAGGATCAAGTAGAAAAACTCCATAGAGAGAAGTAAGAGAAAATACAAGAATAAACTCTTTATTCCTTTTTTTTATATTTTAGTCGGTTGATTTGTTTTTTATTGAGAATACCTTATTTCTGATGATTTGAGAATGGATTCTGAATTTTATTTGTCTATTTGGTGGAGAGATAATATTCTCTCCTGCTCTCATGGTCTTCTTCCAGTTTTACACTTACCAGATAATCTTAATTCTGCTAGAAATATTTGATATCTTTCAAGATGTTAATCAATATTTAAGAAAATTAAGGGAGTTTAAAAATAGCCTCCGCCGGGGTTCGATCCCGGGAACCTTTGCCTTTATGGGAGGATTCTGTGTTCCCTCTTCTTACCAAGGCAACGCTCTTTACCGATCTCGACTAAACGTCGATCTAATTTCCGGCTGAGCTACGGAGGCATATGAAAAAAAGAAAAGTAGCTCTTTCAACCTAAGACTTTAATATCAGTTCTTAAGTTATATAATAAAATTGAGGATAAGTTAAAAATTTTTAGAATCTTTCTTCATGATTTAGGCTGCGATCTCATGTCCATTTCCATTTTTCCACATCTATAATTTTTATAAATAAGGTTTAATAGAAAGGCAAAAGCATACATTAATAAAGTTCCTTTATACAAACAAAAAGTGATTTTATGAAAGATAAATTCGGAATGAAAGAACAAAAAGTTCCTGAATTTAGTTTACCGAATTCGCGAGGAGAGACAACCAATATCAGAGATTTTGAACAAGAAAAAAACGTCCTTATAGCACTGCTTAGAAAAGCTACTTGAATGCATTGACAGAATTTTGCTGAAAATATTAGTATGCTTTATAACAAGTTGGAGGAATTAAAAACAGAAGTCTATATGGTTCTTTCCAATGATAAAAAACGAGCAAAAAAATTTGAGGATAAATATGCAAAGAACAAATTTCCGATTTACTTCGATGAAACAGGAAAAGCTACTAATCCCTTAAAGCAAGAATTTTATCCCAAACGTGGTCTCATGCCGGTGGTTTTAATCGTTGATAAATATGGCATCATACAATATGCATATTATGCTGACAGTTCTGATGATTTTCCTAAAAACGAGACGTTAATCGAGCATATTCAAAAAATTGTTCAGCAAGAATTTCAAGAAAGTTAAATTTAAACTTGATTGGAGGCATAAAATATAAAAACGAGATTTTATGCTGATAAGTTAGCCACACTTCCAATCCTCATTTCTCTTAATATTTTCTTCTTTTTATTTTCCTTTTTGATTCTTTCTTTAAAATCTATTAAAACTTTAATTTTCTTCTTAATATGAGAGATCTCTTCCTTTAATTAGGCACTTTCTCAAGGGAAAAATGTAAATTGTGCTTAATTTTAATAAAAAAAAATAGGATTATTGTTTTAGAATTGGTAATTATATTATTCCATATAAAATTCCTTGGACTATGAGGAATTGTGCTAACCCATAGGGTATCATAACATACACCCTTGAGTGAGGAATCTCTTTATGGAATTTATCTAAGGCAATTATTCCGTCTGCTATCATAAATAATAAGGAACCAATCCAAACCATATAAAACGCTGGCCCTTGAAATTCTGCAAATCGTAGAGTCGCCGTAATGCTCATTATGGTTATAACCACGATATAGATCAAGGTTGGCGTCTGTAAGTCTCCCATCTTCCCTTTAATCATATAGATAAATATCAACGCTATTAGAATCGATGGAAGAAAAAGCAAGAATCCCCCGATTGGAAACTGTGTAATGTCTGTTATGGATAAGAGAAATGCTATGATATAAAACATATGTCCTATAAGAAAAGAACCGAGCCCCATCATAAACCATTTCCCTTCTCTGCCAATCATAAGGGCGATATCTCCTAAATAACCAAAAATCAATGCCAGTATGAGAAGCCAATTATACTGAGTCACCGAGATACTAAATAAATAATAGAGAATTAAAAGAGAGACCAAAAATGGCTTTGTCGCATACCTGCCCTTTTTATGTTCAAAGTATTCAGCGATAACATGAAATCCCAGCACGATAAAATAGACGATCAGAAAGATATATTGAATCATAAATAATCAAATTTGAATATCATTTTATAAAGTAAGTAATCGAATTATTCATTATTATATAAAGGTTTAGTCTATGAACGATGAACGATGAGACAAATTTAGAAGGTTCACTTGAAGAAAATTTTCATAACCTTAAGATGGATTTAATATATATCCACACTTCTCACATACTTTTTGCCCCTCATTGTTAGCAATGTTTCCGCAATTATTACAAATTAATATCTCTGGGTTATCCTCTTTTTTCTTTTGTTTAGGCTTTAAGTTTTGCTTATAGAATAAATACTTTCTTTGCAATTTTTTAATTTTGTTCTTCAACCAAAGAATAAAAAAGTATTTCTCCGTATTCTCAATTGTTTTAAAATTTTTATAATGAGTTATTTTTTTATCGGGGTACTCGATAAATTCCTCCTCTCCGATCTCTAAAAAAGTCTCATAGAAAAGAATCCCCTTCTCATTAATTAAACGTTTTATAAGCTTTTGTTTCTCAACCAAGTAAGCCAAATCATATCCAGTCGCGCCTTGCTTTATCATCTTAACGATTTTCTTGAGATAATATAATTCATGAACGATCCTTTTAAGTTCATTTTCCTTTTCGGGCTTTTTTATTATTTCGGGAAGTTTCTCGTGAGGAAGTAAATTTTGATCGAATTGAAGGTTAGAGGTACTTTTAGACAGGTTTTCAAGCTTTTCTTTAAGCTTTTTTGGTTGATTAGGTAACGGCATTGTTTAAAACCATTATTTAATATCGGATTAGGATAAATATATTACATGTTTGCCTTATAGGTTTGCCTTCAAAATTTCCTAAGAAAATAGATTACATCTTACCTTAAATAGTTTTTTACCGTAAGGAAATGCCGCATTTCTCGCAGATCTTTTGGTTAGGATTTGTGATTTTTTCTCCACAATTTTGACAAAATTGTACCCCATGTTTCATTTCAATATTTTCTCTTCTCTCTTTATATTTTACATAGTCATCTTTTGGCTTCACTGCTTTTTCTAATTCATTAATTGTTTCTTCTAACCATTCCATAAATCGCCCCTTATCCGTTTCTTCCTTTATGATAAAAGAACGATAATTTTTTTTTACCTTATCTGGAATTACTTTTATTGGTTGATTTCCAATATCTTGGAACATATCATAAAAGGAGATGCCATCATAATGCAAAGTAGGGAGATTATCATTGTTTTCTACCGCAAACAAGAGATCAAAGCCCGTTGCCCCATTCTCAATTAGCTTGTTTAGATTTTTCAATGTTTTTAATTGTATAATGAGATGATTTCTTTCGAATTTATCTTTTTCTTGTCTTCGGCTCATTTGTCCATTCCTCTCAGTATAGTATTGAAAATAATCTTGATACAGTAATATGGATTATATATAACTAAGGTATAATTTCTAAAAAATTAATGTCTCCTTTCATATTTAATTTTTGACTATTAAAAGCATTTAATTTTAAGTATTAAGAAATAGTTTCGTTATATTAAAACGAATAAAAGTCAATATCCTAATTTCTAAAAAATCTTTCTTTCATCATTTTATTGGTAATCAAAAAATTTACAAGATCAAAATTTCTTATTAGTTTTTGATCCTATTGATTTGGTTGAGATAAGATGGTAAGAGAAGAAAAAAAGAGTAATCGTAAGATCTTAGGAAAGGTTCTTTTCCATTCGTTTTCTATTTCTGGATGGATTCAATGGGTTATCATTATTCAAGTCGCGATGTTTAACTCGAATGGAACTGTTTTGCTTAATTTTAATGCCTTGAATGAAATGCTCTTTGAGTTTTTCTTATTTTATATTATTCTCATAAGTCTTATTGTCTATGCAATTTATGATTTTATCAAGGAAGTAAAAATGAGAATTTATAGCTAATGAAAACTTTTAACTTTTAACTTTACCTTTTTTATATTTGCGTGAATTTTTAAAAAAGTTTATTATGGGAAGGCTGGACATGGTCAATTAGAGTTTTTTATCCTTTTTAGAAATACATTGCCCTTTTTACTTCTAATGCTTTGCTGCTAATTCCTCTAAACTTGACTTTAGCTTTCGCTCCATTTCCGAAAAGATTTTTTATCATTTCGAAATATTCTAGTAACTAGTACTAGTTGTAAAAAAGGAATTATTCCTCTTGTGATTGAACTAAAAATTTCATTTTCCCTTCCAATAATGAACATTTTATCTGGATTGGTATGTTGAAAGATTTGGTGTAAATCATTCATAAGTTCCACAGCGAAGAACCTTTCATTAGTAATGCTCATTGATAACACTTTCTTTTTAAAACCTTCAGCCTTGACAAGATCCTTATAAATTATTGAGTATAAATTCTCTTATGAGTTATTATACTAAAGATGATCTGAGCTCTTCTTTAAGAGATAATACAAATTTTTTAGCCCTCAATAATTCAAATCAAGGAACAGTCATTATATGCGAATTTGGGGGAAGGGTCTTAGGAATGTTTCCTGATAATGAAACTTATACTCTTTTTTGGATTAATCAAGATCTCAAAAAAACTATTGAACACCGAAATAGAGATATTGGTGGAGATAGATTTTGGTTAAGTCCCGAACGCATTTTCTTTTATGATGATCCAGAGAATTGGGAGGGCTGGAATTGTCCTGCAACTTTAGACCCCGCTTATTATAAGATCATTGAGCGTAATGAAGGAGGTTGTAAAGTTCATAGTAAAATTTCAGTTTCAAATCATCTTAACGATGAGAGATACGAGGGAGAAGTAACTCGAGAGTTTAAACTTGTTAAAGACTCATTGGATATTGATATCACTCACATAGGTATTGAAATCACTGAAATATGCAGATTAAACAAGCCTAATTTAAAAATCAATGGGTGGAATTTAACAAATATTATTAGTGGTGGCACAAAAAATCCTGGAACCGTTTTGATTCCCACCACCTCATTAGCCAAACCTTTATCATATTTCCGGACAATTCCTAATGAGAGATTATTTGTTGAAAAAAATTATATAGGCTTTAAAATAGATGTTGATTCAATATACAAATTAGCCATAAGACCCGAAGATATTGATTTTTCACGGTTAGCGAAGATTGGATATATCTTAAAGATACCGAATTCAGAAAAGTATGGTCTTCTTCTCAAATTATCCGATGATATCCCTCGAACTCAAAAAGAATGCTTTGATGAAGCACGGGATCATCCTCCCTCCGAAATTGGAATCATTCAGTCCTATAACTCCGAATCACCCGATGAAAAAGATTTAAGATATGGAGAAATTGAATTACAGTTAAATATGTTTGAAAGTGAAAGGAATTTGTCAAAACTCAACGCATCTTATACCATCTTTGCCTACTCCGGATCACTAGAGGAAATCCTTTTAGTAATAAAAAAGCATTTAGGAATAGACAATCTCAATTTTTTTGAATAAAAAGTTATAAGTGAAAAAAAGCAATGACATAAAATTTGGTATTAAAAAGCTTTCTAATTCTCTGAACTTATATGCCTAATTTTTGTTTCCAGAAGTTTAATTTGTTCTGCATCTCTTGCACCTCTGAAACAGATAAGTTTTCTACCTTTCCCTTATATGAATTGCTGCTAAAATCAATCTGACGTAGGACGGCGCTGTAACCCTTCTTTTCTAAGAGGTTGTTTTGTAAATCAGAAAGTGCTTTTGATAACTCATTTCCGCTCATCTCCCCTAAGTTGTTTAGAATATCTTGGAACTCTTGGGAAAGAGTTAGTTCCTTAGAGCTATCTATAGGTTTTTGAGAAAAATCAACCGTGGAACTTGCTTTGATTTCCTCAGGTTCATGTTGGCTGGGATGAATCGTTTCTGGCGTTTCTTTTTGATCCGTCGAAGATAATCTTTCTTTATAGCGCATTTGATCTGTTTTAGTTTGTGCATAATCTCTTGATTCTTCCCCTTTCTGTTCGGGTGGTATTTGTTCGGATACGGAACTGGGTTGATCTTGGGGCTCTTGCTTTTGTTGAGCTAATATTTCAGATGGTTTTACAGTTGTTTCCTCTCCGCTTGATGGAGTTTTAGGTTGATCTTTAAGCTCTGTAGTGGGTTTTGGTTGGGATGGAACTTGCGTTTGAGTTTGCGGTTGTTTTTTAATAGTTTCCTTTGAGGTCCCGATCTGTCCGGTTGTTTCGATATAGTCCATTTTTTTACTCTGAATCCAGACATCTTCAAGTAACCCCGCAAACAATTTTATATGTTCTTCCAAAATTGAACCCATCCCTGCTATTTCAATCCCCTCATCGCTTTTCGAAACAACACTTACGACAACTTCTTCGAAATCCTTATTAATGGCCCAAAGATTTTCTCGGGGATAATATCGAACAGAAATGTTTGGATGTTGCTCAATTTCTTCAAGGATAGATTTATCATCATAATCATTGATGTCAAAGTTCGTTGAGATTCGTATATTAATATGTCGCTTTACTTGTTGAAGAGCAACTATATCCAAATCTTTCAATTTAGGGATAATAATATATAATCTCATTTTAACCCGCGAAATCGCATCATTTAACTGGGCTACCATCCCTTCTGGGCTTCTTACAAACCATACATCTTTGAATGTAAGCAAGGAAGCCGTCTTTGAACGCTCCCAAAATTCTTCCATAGTCGCTTCGGAGATCTCTAACTGTTCAAGAATATTGGCTATGACATCTTTTTGTAGAGTGTCGAAAATCTCCTTTTGGAAGAGTTCTTTTATCTGATTTAAACTGGAAAGGATCTCACTATGAACCGAGGAGATTCTATAATCTAAATCTTCTAAAGTACCCTTAAGACCTGATTGTATATCATCAAATGTTTGCCCTAAATCGGTCGAAATCTCTCCCGCAGCATCTGAAACACTGCTAATTTGTTTGATTACTTTATCTAACATTCCTTGAGTCGTTTGGACAAACCTCCTCTGGAATTTATTGGAAATTTTTTCAAATTCTTCTGTTACGATTTTGGATACAATTTTCTCGGCCATTTTCTTTAATGCTCCGACCCGGAATTGTTTCTCAAAGGTATTCGCGATTTCCGTCTTGATTTTGTCTAAATGGGATTCCATACTTTGAAATTCTTCCATTATATTCTCTGGAACAACCTCCTTTAAATCGTGGATGTACTCTTTAACATCCTTAAATTTTTTAACAGCTTCAAGCTCTTTTTCGAATTTAGAAAATTGTGCCTTAATTTGGGCAGGAAGTTGGGTTTTCATTTCTTGGATATATTCCCGATAATCTTCTAATTGTTGTAATTTGGCAGATTGATCTTCAACTGTCTTAAATCTTTCTTTTAATGTTGCTGGTGTATTCTTCTTAATAGATTGAACTAAATTTTTAAAGCGATGGATTTGCTTAAGTAAGGCTACATACGGAGGTAAAGCCATATAATGAGGGGTTTTTCCCGGGATCTCCCTTACTAAACCCTTATCTAATAACTTTTTAGCGATCTCTTGAGCTCTTTCTTTGGAAACTTTGGCTAATAAGGAAATCTCGCCGATGACTACAGGACCTCTTCCAGTAATGGAAAAGTATGTTTCAATCTCATCTGGTTGAAGCTCTATCATTTCCAATACTTTTCTCGTTGCCGAGAAAGTATCGTCCTCAACGTTTAACTCTTGACTGGTCAATTTTATGTTTTCGCCTCTTATTGTTCCGGATAGGCATTTTCTAATATATTAAGATGCTTAATCGCAATTTCTTTCTTTAATTTTCCTTCCATTCGATCCTTTCGGATATTTTCAATCATATATTCTGGGAAGAACTTTTCCGCGATGGGATCTGTAAGTAAAAAAATCCATTCAACCCCCTTTTTGTCTTCAACTACTGTTAAGATTTGATCATCTACCATCTCGTTCAAAAGATCGTAAATGGCTTGCATATCTTCTCCTGAACCCCTCGGAATCTTATTCATAGGGTACGGCTTATTTCGAAAAAGACTTATATAATCATATTTATCCGGATTTACCATATTCTTGGTGACAATCATATTATCTTGATATGAATGCTTATATTCTGTGAAAAATTTTTCAATTTCCTCTAAATACTTTTTAGCAGCTGAAGGGTTCGGCTTATTTTCTTTAGCATCTTCAATAATGTTTTCGGGGGGAGCTCGCATTATAACAAAATCTGATCGAAGGAATAGAAACACATCCGACGCTCCTTCAATCCAATCTTGTTTAATAAGATCTGTTTTTACAAATGGATCTAAAGTGATATCAAGGTTAGAAATTATTTTTTCGAGTTTCCCTTCCAGAAGTTCTTGTAATTCCTTTCTGGAACGTGCCCGTTCTTGTAAAATGTCCATAATGGTGCGAGTTTTCTCATTTGAATAAATTTGAGCCATCCTTTGCTCTTTAGAAAGCTGTTTTAATCTTTCTAAAAAGAAGAGCGAGTTTTTAAGATAATCCCGTAATTCTAAAACAATTTCCGGGGCTTGAGATCTATTTTCCTTTAATCTGTTAAGATAATCTATTATATTTTCGTTTATTTCTTTCAAGTTATCCTCCCCGAACATCTCGGGGTCTTCACCCAATTCTAACATCAAATTGACCATATAGGGCGGGTCTGTATCCA
>CAZZIC010000131.1:0-4433 GCA_964653985.1 uncultured archaeon
TTATACTCAATGGAATATTGATTGCGGTTCTGAGTTTCTTTGCTGATTCTTTGGGTGCATTAACCTCAGGAACAGGTCTTTTGATCGCTATAGGAATAACACATCAATACGCAGAGACGATAAGTAAAGAAGCCGCGGCTGCTCAATATCCTGCTATGCGATCATTTCTGGGTTTAGAGTAATACGGTTTTTATTTACTTGATATTTATCTTTTTTTTACATTTTTATAAGATTTCATAATAAAAATTATGTACTTTAACTTTGAGAGAGGAAAGAAAGAGAAGATATATATCCCATCTCTTGATTTACAGAGATCAAGTCTATCTACGTTGATTCCATGGAAAAAAGTGGCGTTTACATTTCCTAATGATTAAAATTTTCAGTGAGAGTGTCTTTTTTAAACTTTTGAGTTAGTTCTTGAATCATACTTTGTTCTTGGGTCGAATTCTTTTGTCTGTTCATTTTTTTTGAAAGGATTCTTTCAGAGAAACTATCCATAGATTGGGAACTATAATCTTTATTAGACATTTTTGAAGGAGTTCCTTCGGATATACTGGGGTTTAGTTCTTTTAATAGGAGTTCCTTCGAGTCCTTCTTATTCGATGCAGATGTTGATTTTGGTTTAGCATACGCAATACTTTTGTATTTACATTCAATGAACTTATGATCACTTAAAATGAAGTTTCCACATTTCTTACAATAAAGATCTTGAAGATATAAATCAGTCATGGGACATCTTACTAAATCAATCTTAATTTTCTTTAGTTTAACTTTTTCTTTCGTTATTCTCATTATATAACCCTATAAGTCGGTAAAAATCCTTAACCCTTAATTTAAAAGAATTAAGCCAATAATTTAAATACTTTTATTCTTGTTTTTCCCGTGAGAAAGATTACAACCGACAGAAATCCCGCCCTTTAGTCTATCTTTTAGGGATCAAAAACATCGAGAAGTAAAACTATATTTATTAAAGTGTTATTCCTCCAAATTCTTTTTTAATCTCGTATGTTATTCGATAAATTATTTTTACTATAAATGATTTTTAACAGTAACTATACATTAAAACCGAAATTATGTTTATCTTTCAAACATTTAATTTTATCGATGCTATTAGTCACCCACTTGGATCTACGTATTTTATATTTTTATTAGCAATAGGGATATCGCTTTTAAGTGCGGGACTTACTAAGTTGTTGGTTGATACAAAAGCGTTGCAAAGAAAGCAAAAGCAAATTAAGGAACATTACGAAGAAAAGGAGAGAATAATAAATTTAGCAGATAAGGATGTGGATCGATATTACAAGGAGAGGAAACGTTGGCAACGAAAAGATGAGATGCTAAAAAAAACACAGCAAGGAATGGCCATGCAGCGATTAAAGCCGACTTGTATAACCTTCCTTCCAATATTAATTTTGTTTGGAGTTCTTAGGACACTTTATTATGCAGAAGGTATTCCATTACCTGTAGCCGCAACTCCTATGAATGCAAACGATATTCCATTAATTGGGGGTTTTATTACTGCTACAACGGGGGATCACGCACCAGAATGGACCGCATTAGTCTATGGGGCAGCTAGAGTTTTAGGAGAAGACGCAGGATGGATTAACTTTACGGCTTGGTACTTCACTTGTTCCTTAGGCCTCAATACATTACTTCAGAGACTCTTTGGTCTACAAACTCAAGCAAGTGGAGGCATGGAACAAATGACGGGTGGACCAAAAGCCAAGTCTATGGAGTTTCCCGAAGTTTAAATTTAATCTTTCTTTTAATTCTGTTTTTACATATCCTACTAGAATGTAAATTTACTAAGATCGATTGATTTCCATTTTCTTTTTCTCCCAAACCTATAAGCAATATAAGCAGCGATGTTATAAGAACACAACCAAAGAATTAGAAATGCTATTTTTCTTTCAGGATTCGTGGAATTTTATTTAATGGAGCCCAAGGAGCCAAAACTAAGATGTAGCTAAAGATCAACTATAAAATTCCTCCAAACCCGAATCCACTACATCCAATGATAATGTGTTTTATATAGTCGATTTGATCTCCCGTTTTTGTTTGGTCATAGAGAGAACTTCTAAAGTTCTCTTTTATTTTCACTTTAGATCATCTGATTCTTCGATTAAAGTAAAAAATATCAGATTTCTATTTGGTTTAGCAATATGTCTATATCAAAGTGAGATACTTAAATCTTTGGAATCATTTCTTGAAGTAATGAATTAAGAGAGAAACTCAATCTTGCTTAGCTTCTTTAGTAAACATCAGATTTGGCATTTTTTAGAGGTAAATTAAAATAGATCTTAAAATGGATAAGTGATTCTTACTCTAACCTTAATAATATAGATAAAAGTTTTTAAAAAGCTCTAAAATAAGCAATAGAAAATAAAGAGAGAAAGCGAAATTTAATAAAAAATTTTAGCTGTGGGCGGGACCTTGCGAATGTCCTCCGCAACTTGGTCCGCCTAATTTTTTCAATTTTCCTTCTAGGAACATTTGAACATTTTCTTTAATACTTCCTTGAACTCCTTGAAATAAATTAATTCCTTCTTGGAGGAAACCCATGTAAGGCCTACCACCGATACCACCAACAATCATATCAGTAACTTCATTCTTTTTCATGTTTAAAACGGGCTCCATGCAACTCGAGTGACCATTGTTAGGTAACGAGAAAGCCTTATTAATGTCCGCATCATCAACTTCAACTCCAACAAAATATCGACAATGTCCAAAATGGTTTGAAATATTATCATTTAATTCTGGACCATCGGAAGGAATTCCAATAACTGTTTTCATTTTTATTCCTTTTATTTAATTTTAATTTTGTATTTAGACAAATGTCTATTGAAATTTGTTTGAGATTGATAATTATTCATAATACAAAAAATTATTGCTAATTTAAAAAAAGAATTTCTCGTTTTTGATGAAGATTTATAATAGAGATCAAAACTTTTACTTTAATTTAAAAGGTTTTTTGCTATAATACTGTAATGATATCTTGATATTAATCAAGATGCCAATAATCTTCGTAAAACCCAAATTTCAAGGGGAAAGAGATATATCTCGGTGATATTATTCTTACAATATTAGAACGATTATCCTTTTCCTATTGAATGTATAAATAAAGCTGTAGCAAAATATTATCTATTAAAAAATAAAAAATTCAATTTATGGAATAAAAATGAGCGATACAAATGAAAAGAAAGAAGAAAAATAGATCTATATTCGCATGACTCTAAAAATTGTTATCTTTGGATTTTTTCTCAACCTCCTATGGGAGGTTCTTCATAGTATGTTATATGACTGGAATAAAGATCCTTTGATTAATGATATTTTTGTTTATATTCCAAGGATCACAAGGTATGGCCTCTGCACTCAATACTTTATGGATTTTCACCTTAATCATTTGGACGAGTATATTTAATAGATCACTTAAATGGTTGAAGAACCCACAAACAAAAGAACATAGTGTTTTCATCGCAATAGGAATTCTCTATGCTATTTTTTTGAATGGATTGCCATGGAACTTAATTTATGGACTTATAATGAGTATATGCCACAAGTTTTCGGAATTGGATTTACGCCCCTAATACAGTTGGCATTAACAGGTATATAGCCTTTATTTCGCTTCAAAGCTAAAATGGATTTCTAACCCAGAGAATAAATAAAATAGTATTCGTGTGCGATTTAATTAAAAATTTTAACAATAAAATAAGTAAAATACGCAACGGGAGGGATTTTCGGTAATCCCGAGATGGGATTACGTTTCGAACCCCCGTAGGCATACACCCACTGGCTATTTGGTTAATTCAATAATTTCCAGGCCAGCGCTCTACCAAGCTAAGCGACCGTTGCATAAAAAAAACAATGAAAAATTCACTGTAAAAATTAATATCTAGTTACGGATTGATATCCTCTTCCAGGAAGTTCCACAGTAGAATTTAATTTATCCTCAAGCCCTGCATCTTCAATTGCCGATACGAGCTTTTCATGCGAAGCACCTTTTTTGATATCTACAGTCTCCTCAGTAGGGACGATGTGCTTAAAATTCACCCTTCGTCTTTTCACTTTCAAACCATCGATTAAAAGATAATTTTTATCGACGACGTCAACTATAACCGCGTACCTGGTTGCCTCGCGACCGCGAGTTTTTACAACTATTCTTCCTATATCATATATTGACAAGTTTTGTCACCAAAATTGTTTTGTTTTATTATTTTTACTCGTAAAATCCACCAGCAAAAATAATCATTAAAATGTATTAATGAAAATAATTAAGAAAATAAAATTTTTATGATTTTTCTAAACGAAATGGAAGTAAGATTAATAACGTATTGAAAAATGCTAAAAAATGAATCTTTACGCTTCTTTATTTTTTATGTACTCAAGAATTCTATTTAAAACTTCTTGTATAGTCAGATTTTTAGTGTCAATTA
>CAZZIC010000131.1:4533-12042 GCA_964653985.1 uncultured archaeon
TACTCAAGAATTCTATTTAAAACTTCTTGTATAGTCAGATTTTTAGTGTCAATTATTAGATCGAAGGTTTTTTTCTTTAGATCATCATCTCTAACGTCTATATTATAAAGGTCCTTAAATCTTTGATATTCTGAATTCTCACGAATTTTAGTTTCTGATAATTTCTCATCAAAAGATACCTCATCTCGCTCCGCCATCCTTTTTATCCTAATTTCAAGAGGAGCCGTTAATAAGATCATGTAATCGGCGTTATCTTTCAGCAAATAGCCACTTAATTGACTCTCGATAACATAATCATCTTTTTCTCTTGCTATATCGACAACCTTACGATCTAATTTTTTATCAATATTAGGATGACTTTCCACATACTGATTAAATTCCTCTAAAGTCATGTCCATGGAATCTGCCATTTCTCGGAAAGTATTTCCGGTTGAGTAGTATTTTAAATCCAACTCTTTGGCTAATTTTTTTGCGATGGTGGATTTACCCGTTCCATGTAAACCTGATATTGCTATTATCAATTAATAAACACTCTCTAAAAATGATCGGAATAATAATATATAAAAATACAATAAACAGTTATTTAAAAGATATAAGGATATAACTCATAATTTTATAAAATTACTAAAAAAGTAAAATACTTATTGACTCCTAACAGTATCTTCAATTAGTTGTTTTAGGCAAGTGGGGCAATAATGTCCACTTTTTGGTCTTGTAGGACGTCTGGAAACCTTATTAGTTTTCTTCATCTTAGTAGGGCGTTTCCTTGGGATGGCCTTTAGAGGTTTTTTACAGATAGCGCATTGAGCTTTGCTAGGTCGTTTCCTCCAATAGTGTTCTTTATTTTTGTTTCCCGGTGTTCTTACCTTTTTTCTTTTTCGAGTTTTACTTCGTAAATTCGGTCTTGGCATATAATTGATTCACCTTATTCGATATACTAATTTTGAATCTAATTATATGATTTAATAATGGAAAATTAATTAATTTTAGTATTTTCAATCGTTTTAATTCAAGAGCTTTTCTAAGCTATTGAGTTAAAAAATCTATATTTCGAGATTAAAAAATAAAATTAGATTGGTTATACCAAGAATCTTTTTAATAGAAATAAAAAAAACCCAATTATTATTCCTACAGATAATGATGATATTAAAACTCTATAAGTGGATGAATTTGAGAGCTCCCTAATAGCGACTGTTATAAGTATTGGAACCCAAATCGCAACTGTAATAAAATCTAAGATATCCAAAACTAACCAAACTGGATGATTGAATATCTCATCAAACAAAGTTGAGGGTGAATCCCCCGGAATAAGGAGTTGTATATTGGGTAGACCGAACAGTACTACGAAGATTTTTATCGTATTGATAATTAAAAATGGAGTAAATGCGGCTAAAAGCATTTTGAATTTATGGGATGCTTGCTGTTGTAATACACCTCCTCGATAAACACTAAAGGGACTCATCTTCGCTTTTCGATATTTTGGTGTATCTTCTTCCAATTCTCCAAATCGTGATTCTAGTCGCTCGGAAAAATCAACGGCTAGATTCGCACCTCTACCAAAAATCCATATTAAAAACGCAAATAAAATTAACTGGTAAATAAATCCAAAAAGGAGAAATGCTGCAAAAAAACTTAAACCGTAGAAAAATTGAACGGTAAATCCAATCTCTGTTATATCTTGAATTGCTGAAATTTGGTAATGAGAAAAAAATGCAGCTCCAATAAGACCATAAAGAATAGACGAAAATACATATATTAAGAAACCAGGTGATTTATCCCTTTTATGATTGATATCCCAAAATGCTAAAGCTGGATTAGTTAAAAGATAATAAATTTTGATATACCATGGGAAAGGGGCATTAAATTCTCTTTCTATCCTCTTAAAAAGATAGAATTCTTCAATTTTCTCTTCTCTTAATCTAAATCCACAGAATGAGCATTGATAGGAGTCTTTTCGGTTTTCATTGCCACATCGCGGACACCTTTGAGTAATATAGGAGGACATCTTTGAATTAACTCACAAAAATTTCTGGACTAAAATGAAATTTAATTTATAGTATTCTAATAAAACAATAGGTTTATAAAAATTTCTGTTCAGAAGGATGATCTAAACTCTTAAGAATATTCAATAATAGAATGACTATTCTCTTGTTTAATTTTATACTCTCTGTCTGAAAAATGCTTTAATAATTCTAAGTTTGTTTTGGCATGACTTGTCGGTTCATTTAATACCTTTATTTTTGAATTGCCAATATAATTCATTAGAGGGATTAACTGATCACTTAAATAATCGTCTACGGGAACATCATTTTTAATATATTTTAGGATTTCATTAGCTGTTTTTTTTCCGACCTTTTCAGAGGGTACACCTCTTTCACCTATAATAGTTCCACTAGAAATAAGCGCACCCGTATTAGATTCTGCCCATAGCGAAAGTCCTACACCGGTGCTAAAAGATTTTACATACTCATAGGAGATATTCGTTCCAATATTCAAATTCACCTTTAAGTGTTTTTCTGCAGAGTCTTTAATCCTCTGAGCTACATCCGCATGAGATAAAGACTTTGAACAGATAATTTCACCTTGGATTTTATTAATATTACCAAGAGACGTCAAATTTATCGGTTTAAGATCCCCTTCGGGAGTAATAAGAGTATATTCTACTAAGGCTCCACCTTTCGGGTAAAATCCATGTCGTTTTATCTTTACTTTAATTTGAATACCCGCTCTTTCAAAGAGTTTATAAGTCACATGTTTAAGGTAGGAAACACTGGGAGCCCATTTACCAAATGTACCTCCTCCAACCAAATTAACAGTAATTTTCTTACCTTTAGGGAATCCTAAAGCGGCAATTTGGAGAGGTTGAATAAGTAAACCTATACTCGCGGCAGTATCTATATTGACTCTTATTGAATCTTTGAGATCATAATTTGGAGAAAAGGTGATCTCCTTTGTTCCCACTTCACAATCACTGAGTTCACTTCCGGTGAGATCTGCTAAGGCCTGTAAGCCTAATAAATGTTGAGTCTTTAATCCTGGAGGATCTCTATTACCTCGGATATTAAATATTCTTATTGGTTGATTATAAAGTAAGGAAAATCCCGCAGAAAGTCTTAATATTGATCCTCCTCCTTCTAACATAGAGCCATCGATTTTTAAGAAATCATTTTTATTACTCATCTTCCTTCTCCTGTTTGTATAATTCTTTTATTCTTTCTAATCCATTATATTTTTTCATTTTTTGGATAACTTCATTCGGAACTAGATTTCTAAATTCTTTATCATCATTAGCAATCAATTCTCTAATATGAGAGCCGTCAAACTTATTTTTAAATATCAGATGTTTTTTAGCAACTTCGAATCCTTCTTGTTTAAATAATCCTCTTACCCAATCACTATTAGAATAAAGGAGCTTAATATCACCAACAATTGAAACAACATGCTCAACCCATTTTTCAGCATTAAATATATCAGGAATCTTATAAATCTCATACCTTTTCTTAGGTATATCCCTCTCTTCAAAAGCAGCTTTAAAAAATTGAATCCTCTCCTCCCCGGTAAATGGATTGTTCTTTTCATGATGGAGCTGTGAACTTCCTATTCCTACTTTTATTTTTTCATGCTTTTCCAGAATCCTTTTTATGACATATATATGTCCATGGTGGAGAGGTTGAAATCTCCCTATAAATAACCCTATATCTCCTCCTTCTTTTTGTTTTGCTAGATCTTTTCCATTCTGGCTAAAGAGGGTCTTTATGTCCATTTCTAAAAGTTTCTCCCACATTTTCCTGGAATAGTCTACATTATTACCTTTTTTCAAGATGTCTTTTAATTCCGCTTCAGAATAAAATCTGCTCCTTTCAGTATCTAATTCTTCTTCATTCGGATTCAATTGAATATTATTGTTAGTCAGACCAATAAAAATATAGGCAATTTCCATTGTTTCATGATTTTCCTCCGCGTTTAATTTATGGAAATTTAATTCTTCAATTTCCTTTTTTTTTATACCAAACTCTTCCTCTAACTCTCTAAACGCATTTTGTTTAATAGCTCTTAAATCTAAATCTTCCTGATAGAGTATATGGCCAGATGCTGAGTCTGTAAAAAAACCCGGAAACTCTTTTTTAGCTTTCCCTCTCTTTTGAACTAAATATTTTATATTTCCCTCTGAATCAATAGAAACAATAAATACTCGAACTATAAGATGCGGAATATGTTTATCATGGGCCTCTTCTCTTGCGAAAGGGAAGACAAATTTAGAAACTTGTCCAGCTTGAAGAAACTTTACATCCTCTTCTTTTATACAAGCTAAGATCTCATCTTTCATTTTTATCCCAAATTAATATGGATGGTAATTTTGTCCCCCACTTTAAGACCTAACTTTTCGGCGGCATCTCCTTGATTGAGAGAAATCTCTAAAAATCCCGTGGATCCTACCAAAAAAATGATTTCATTTTCATTTGCCTTATCAAAATGCGTTTGAAAAGTCCCATTAAAGGTCTTTTGGTTGAAAGAAATCTCAATTTTTTTTTCAGGTATTAGATTTATATCAGAGCCCTTTATATTTTGATCTTCTACTGGAACATTTGTTGTAAGATTTCCGAAAGAATCGATATATTGAATATTTCCTTGTACTTGATTTTCAGGGAGAATTTTAAAGTTTGATTTCGTAGTAATTATATTCCCAACATCAAATTTCGCTCCAAATTGTGTTAATGGAATATCTTTGCTGATATGAGCTCCAATTGGAGCCATAATATCTCTCCCATGGAATGTACGAGATACTGGAAGATAAAAGTAGCGATCATTCTTAACGGAAACACAATTTTCGATTTTTGAAACAATATTTTGAGAAAATAATCCGTTATTTGGACCGACAAAAAAATAACCATGATACGTTTTAAACGCTAAAATTTCGCGATCACTTCCAACTCCAGGATCTACAACGATAACAAAAACCGTGTTTTTAGGAAAATGATAATATGTAGAGGAAAGGATATAGGAGGTTTCTAAAATTGAATAAGGAGTGATATTGTGTGAAATATCAATTATTTCGGCTACTGGATTAATTCTTTTTATAACTGCTTTCATACTAGCAACATAATGGGTGCCCTTCGGTCCAAAATCAGTTATTAAAGCAATGATCGGGGGTGAAGAGACGTTCATTTTAATAATCACACTTCATTATAGTTGGTTTCAATTTAATTAATTTAATACAATAAAGTATAAATCTTTAAGTTATGCTCACTAAAATGAGAAAATGTGCTTCCTAAAAGTAAGAAATAGCTAAAGAAAAATTAGAAACATCAGAAAGATATTTCTTTTGATAAAAATCATTTTACTTATTCTTCTTAAATCTTTGATCAACTTGGGAAAAATCTCTGAGAGCTTTAGCTTTAAGTCGGTATTCCTCTTCTTTTTGCGCTTGTAATAATTCTTTAGATATTTCACTCGCTCTTTTATAATGCTTATAAGCATTATGGAAATCCTCACGCTTCAGATAATTTCTTGCATCTTCAACAAAATCATCTCTTCTTTTGGTAAGCTCTGGGATATGGCTAGACAGTTTTGCTCTTTCTTTTAAAGTAGAAACAAGATTATCTTCTTTTAACTCTTCTGCTTCTGATGCTGCCTTGGAAAAGTTCTTTGCTGCTTTATCATAATCACGTGACTTTAAAGCTTTTTCTGCGTTCTTATAATATTTTCCAATTTTGGTATGGAGACCATCTTCAATTTTTTCTAATAATTCTTGAGCAAGTTTGCGTTCCTTTTTACCTTCGGAGAGCATATCCTTCGTTTTATTTATTACTCTTTTTTTTATCATATCCGGGTTTAGAAGATCAGTAAGGTTTTCTAGATGATTCGAATAAATATCCTTCAGTCTATTCTCAAATTGGCTTTGAGAAAGATCGAGGAAATCGAGTTCTTTAATTTCTTTAGCAGCGTTTTCAAGTTGAGGCCTAAATCCTTCGGGATCATCCCCCTCAGCCAATAATAATCCGACTATAATCCCTCGAGCTTTTCTGCTTAATGTACCTTCAAATTGATGATAATAAGAGGCAATAGCAAAATCACTCAATTTTAAGTAATTAAATTCACGTTTCATATGATCTAACTCTAAACGCATCAGAAGATTGTCGTTTATTTTAAAATCTGAGGGCTTTGAAGCTTTAAAGTAGGTTCCAAGCAACTTTTTATCGGAATCTGTTGGAAGCAAAATAGCAAATGTACCCATAGGCATTTCTTTTTCACCAATCTATAGTAATCTAGAATAATTAATATAGTTTCTAGCTTCAGATATTAAAAAAAAGTAATTAAATATTAGATCATTTTTTCATTAATCTATTCGTCTCTTCACGAATAGATTGAATAATAGTAAGAAGTTGAGCATAATATAGATTATCTGCTACGGATTTGGACGCTTTTTTAATTGTCTCAATTGCTTTCTTTTCTTCATCCAAAATTGCTTCAATAGATTTCTGCTCATATAGTTCTTTTATTTGATCGTTAAAATTGTCTGATAATTCTTGAACACTTTTACTTGATTGTACCCTAAACTGTTTTAAGACTTCTACGATCAATCGAACATTTTCCGTGAGAGAAACTATTTCCTCACTAAAATTTTGAGACATTTTATTTATGGATTCGTTCATAGTTCCTATTTGGGCTATTGTGCCATCTAATGAATCCATAATTTGATTTATTTTTTGAATCATCTCTTGGACTAATTCTTCGGCTATAGTTTATCACCTATTCTACTCTTAATTTCATTATTTTATTCTATTTGGGTTTGTTCTGATTTTAATGTTTTAACCGATTGAATCGCCTCTGAAAGCAAAAGATTCACAGTGTCCTGGTTTAAGACCTCTTCTGCGAGTTTTGAGAAGCTTTCTAAATTATCTATTAAATTTTCCATAGCTTCAAGACCTAATCCTTCTCGTAAATTTTCTAATTCAGCGTTGACACCCTCCCCAATTGTTTCAATTACCTCCAGATGCTTTGTTTGAGTGGTTTCTATCTCTTTTGTAAATTGCTCCATTTTTTCGGTAAGATTCTCGATTTTCTCATCGATACTTTCATTTAATTCATCTAATGAAGTTTTTAAACCTTGAATTGCTTTTCCCAATTGTGCGATTCTTTTATATATATTCTGGAGAAGGTCTGTTAACATCTCTGCCATAGTATACACCGTTTTGTTTTTTTAAGTGTTTTCTTAAAATTATATTTATAATTTTCTTTAATAACGATTTAATATGATAATAAAGATCTGTTCTTTAATGTTTTTGGTTTTTTTGGAATTTATGCATAAGAATAAAATTTTTAATTCTTTCTACGTTTATAAATATAGAGATTTATTTGCTTTAAGCCTTTAAGTAAATTATTCATGAACTCATTGGTCCATTAGCTCAGCTTGGTTAACAAGGTTTTGAAACGCTTGGTCAACAAGCGCAGGTCTTATAAATGGCCATCGGACATACAAATAAATAACATTACTTAACTTGTCCGATT
>CAZZIC010000132.1:0-11912 GCA_964653985.1 uncultured archaeon
TTCTTTTTTTCTTATACTTCTTTTTAATTAATTCAGAGGGACAAAAATATATAATATAGCCAAGTTACGATATTATCTGGTTATTAATTTGCTATTTCTCATTTAATTCTCTATAACATTCACAGCATACAAATTCAAGAAGATCACTTTCCCAGAGAGTTATAAGTCGCTCTCTGGAAAATTTGTGATTTGAAGAGCTGAACTCGCTAAAATGCAGTTGTTTATCGCAATTCCAGCAATATCTTGAAGTCTTTAGTTCGGGAATAAAAACAGGATTTACAATCATTTGATTTACTTCTTCTTTATATGCCGCTAGATGTAAATCATCAATTATATTTTTATCGTACATAGCAAGGATCGCGGAAAACTCAAATATCAATTCCAAATTATCTTTAAATCTAGCAGAAGTTTCGATCAACTCCGCTAACTTATATTCTTCAGCATAGTAAGAGAGGTAAGGAAGGATGTTACTTCTATTGTCATATAAATCTGCTTTATTTCCAACCAAGATTATTCTGGATTGATCAATCCCAACAGCTTGAGCGGTTTCAATAAAAAACCCAATATCTTCGAAAGTACTTGATCGAGAAAGGTCAGCGACAAAAATTACACTTCCAGCACCTCTGTAAAATTCTTCTCTTAAAAAATCAAATCGAGAAACCCCCGCGATATCCCAAAACTGGACAGAGACCTCCGTTCCAAACAGATGATAAAGTTTCGTGGTAAAATCTACTCCAACGGTTATTTCTGTCTTGGGGTCAAACTTCTCTTGGAAAACTGATTTTAACATAGTGGTCTTTCCTACTCCACCTCTGCCATCAAGAATTACTTTTAGATATTCCATTTTGCTTTAAGCCCCGCTAGACTTATAATTCTATATCAAAGAATATGAATAAATGGGATATAGATAAATCTTAAACTAAATATAGTAGTTCAAAAATATAAATTTAATGAACTTAAAAGCTTTAAGGACATTTAGGACAAATGTGTATATATATTAACTTATTGATATAAAGTCATTTTTATAATATTAGAAATATCGAGAAAGAAATTCCTTAGCTTTTTAACAATAATATATACATTCTTCAGAAAATAAGAAGTCTCTTAATATTTATAGGAATCAATAAAGGATTATCTAATAAAGCAATATTTAAGAAGAGGTGCTTATATTACAATGTTGATGGCAAAAGAATATTCTAAATTTATGGTTTTTGAACTTCTCGAAACCGGAGATAGAAAATTGTTAGATATATCCGAAGAAGAGTTCAGGAAAAATAATGGAGAAGCAGTATTAGATCCTACCCAAGTATTAATTATCGTTAAAGAAGGTTTAAGGCGAATTTTTATATGGAACGGATTTGATTCTTCCGTTAGAAAAAGATTCATTGGGTCAAGAGTTGCTTCCTCCCTTCAAAATGAGTTAATGGAAGAATTTAACTTTCATAGATGTAAGGTGGTTTCGGTAGACCAAGGAGATGAAGTAAAAGAGTTTTTAAAAGCATTTAATTTTTCTCCCACCGAAATTGATCAAGAAAGACGAGAGCAAAAGGAACTTGGTATAGATTATAAAAATCAATCTGATATTCCTGATCGAACCATACAACAAATTGATATTCCCTCGTTAGATGAACTTAAATCAAAAAGTAAACCTTCTTCCGGTCATAATAGATCCTCAAATCCTCCTCCCTCATCGGACGTTGAAGAGTTAACCGTAAATAAGACCACAATTAAAATTCCTCCTGAAATCAATTTGGATAATTTATTGGAAACTATTTTAGAAAAAAATCTCAACTCTGATTATGAGCGAAAACACATTCTCCTTGGAGAAAACATTCTTTATGGACCGGTAACTAAAAGGATTCAAATCTTTGGAAATCTTAAAGAAAAACAAGATTGGGAACCTATAGAAAAAGTACCTAAACGAGTTATTGAGCTTAATAATCATAAATTAAGAATACATCTTAACGAGGAAAAGAAGATTGTTCAAGCAATTGAAGTATTAGAAAATACTCAGAGATCTGAAGATCTCGATAATAATAGGAGAATAAAACAAGAAAAAGAAGAAAAGTTAAATATGGACGCGAAAAAAGAGAAAAAACAAGAACAAAAACAAGAACAAGATAAACGATTGCAAATTAAACTGGATTTCAGTCGGTGGACGTTGAATGCGTTAAGAAAATTCTGTTCAGAGCATGATATTGATTTACCATCCTCTGCAAAGAAAGCGGACGTTATTAAATTGGCAGAAGAGTATTATGAGAACTTATGATTAGATGATTGAGAATCCTCAATATCTATAAATAAAATGCATTCACTATAGATTTAAAAATATAAGAAAAAGAGATAGTAGATAATGATCTCTGAAAAAGATAAGGAGTTAATATTAAAGTATGCTAGAAAGTATAAAATTGAAAAAGTAATTCTTTTTGGTTCATCCAAAGAAAAAATTAATGCACGAGATATAGATATCGGCGTAAAAGGATTATCTCCGAGTTTGTTTTTTGACTTTTTCTGGGAATTATACAGAGATTTATCCAAACCTGTTGACATTATCGATCTTAGTGAGGATTCTTTATTTAATAAAATTATAGAAGAAGAAGGAATAGTTATTTATGGTTAGTCCCGTACTTCTTTGGTGTGATTTTTTCTAAGTTTTCATCCGTAAGGAATCTAAACCTATTATAAAACCTTATATTTGTATTAACAATTCTTGATTCTGCCGACTTAACGCGTTATCAAGGTCATTGACATTTATGGGGGTAAACACTTTGCGATTGAAGTCACGATTTGCGAAAATGTAACTCTCAAAAAGATGTCCAAACTTCTCGGACTTCCTTCCTATATTAAACCCTGCGTTCAGATTTGACAGTTGATTATTGAATGTAATTATGAAGAAAAGATCTTAGCTAAATCCGATTTTTGAGTTTTTCTTTGAATATAGAGGTTTAATTCTCCAATTAACCAACATAAAAGATCATATTCTGGATGCTCTTCATAAACTTTTTGAGCTTGTTGTTGAATCATGTTATTTGGGGGAGGAGTAAAATTTCTTTTGATATATAATTGACGCTCAGCCAATAACCAACATAATGTTTCATATGACATTTCCTTTTCCCAGACATAGTAGGCAGCTACACTTATTTCCTCTTCTGGAATTTCATGGGATAGTTGCATAATTCAAATCTTAGTTTTTAGTTTCTATAATTGGAATATGAACATTTATCTATTAAAATCTAAGGGATTTAGAATATAATTTTTATAAAATTTTTAAAGAATTATATTCGAAATGAGTCTTTTTTCCATCAACTATGTAGTTTTCAATAAGATTAATGGATTCTAAAATATGTCATAAAAAAATTGATGTTTTTTTTCATAAAATTTGAACCTGCTCATTAAGAATTATATCCTTTAATAGAGGATGAATGGAATCATAGGTTAATATATCAACTTTTCGACCAAGTTTATCTTCCAGCTCCATTTTTAAATCTGCTAAATCTAAAAGACTTTTTTTCCCCTCAAATTTGATAAGGATATCTATATCACTTTCACTATTGAAATCTCCTTTTAAAATAGAGCCAAATAAAGCAGCTTTTTTTACATCTTTTTTTTTAAGAATATCAATAATGAGGGATCTAACTTCTTCTAATTTAGCATTCATTGTTCTTATCCAAATTTGGTTAGAAAGATATTTCTTTATATATTATCTATTTATTTTTAAGCTTTTTTAAGATATTTCTTTTGGATAGAATATAAGTAAACGTACAAAGACTTGCTTTTATCCAAATGAATCTTATTATTTGTTAAATATAGTCTACATAAATTTAAAAATAAGAAAAAGAGAATTTTAGATTAAGGAAAGAGTCCGCGAAGATTAATTGCTTTAGCAACTCTACTTACTGCGATTGCATAGGCTGCTGTTCTTAATGAGATATTCTTTTCATTCGCGACTTTCCAGACATTTTCAAACGCACCTACGATTATCTTTTTTAACTCTTGATTAACACGGGTCAGATCCCAGAAGTAAGAATGAATATCTTGGATATATTCAAAATAAGATACGCAAACACCACCCGCATTAGCAAGGATATCGGGGACGACACAAATATCCTTTTTATTAAGGATGTCGTCTGCTTCGGGGGTAGTAGGGCCATTAGCGCCTTCTAAAATGATTTTACACTTAATTTCTTTCGCGTTATCTATGGTTATTTGATTTTCAATCGCGGCAGGTACCAAAATATCGCATTCTGTAGTTAAAAGCTCGTCATTAGTAATTTTTCTGATATTTTGATCCCCATCATAGTCTGCTAACAGACTACCATCATCTCGCCATTTAATCAATTCTTTTATATTTAAGCCTTTTTCTGAATATATGGCTCCAGATATATCCGAGATAGCTATTATCTTACAACCATGTTCATAGAGAAGTTCTGCGATTGTTCCACCTACATTTCCAAAACCTTGGACGACAATAGTTTGAATTGCCAAATCCCAATTCAATTTATCACATAATGCTTGTAAGACGAAATATAAACCCCTTCCAGTAGCAGGACCTCTTCCAACGGATCCGCCAATTTCTACAGGTTTGCCCGTGACGACTCCGGGTATTGTCCGACCTTTTTGCATAGAATAAGTATCCATAATCCAACTCATAACTTGAGCATTCGTATTCACATCTGGAGCAGGTATATCTACATCAGGTCCAATTACATTTATTATTTCACTTGTGTATCTTCTTGTTATATTTTCCAGTTCATTTGTAGATAATTCAGCGGGGTTACAACATACCCCTCCTTTTGCCCCTCCAAGAGGGAGATTTAATAAACTAGATTTCCATGTCATCCATGTTGCTAATGCTTTTACTTCATCTAAATTAACCTCCGGAGAGTACCTTATACCTCCTTTACCAGGGCCTTTAACAGTACAATGTTGGCAACGGAACCCCTCAAATATTCTAACCGTTCCATCATCCATTTTAATTGGAATTGAAACAATTAAGACACGTTCCACATGTTTTAAAAACTCTGTTAAACTTGGATCTAAATCTATTTTCTTGGCAACAATATCAATTTGTTGTTGAGCCATTTCAAAAGGATTTATACTCATTATATTTTCACCATTTTTATTATAGTTAATTTTTTTTTATTTAATTTAATTTGTTCATGGAAATAATCCTCTTAATTCATGGGCACTGGCAAGTCTTTTACCAGCAATCATATAGGCAGCGGTCCTCAAGGAAACTTCATATTTTTTCGACGTGTCATATACATTATCCAAAGCTTTTAATAACACTTTTTTCATTTCACTATTAACTCTATCAAGGTCCCAAAAATAAGATTGAATTCCTTGGATGTATTCAAAATAGGATACACACACACCACCTGAATTTGCTAAAATATCTGGGATTATAAGAATCCCTTTAGATTCGAGTATTTCATCCGCTTGAGAAGTGGTTGGACTGTTCGCACCCTCTAATACGATTTTACAATTTACATCATCAGCATTACCGGAATATAATTGATTTTCTGTAGCGGTAAGAACCAAGACATCGCATTCCATAGAGAGAAGATCTTTATTTGTAATCTCTATTTCTCCGTCGGATCTGAAGGTTCTAACTGAGTTCCTCTTTTCCTTCCACATAATTAAGTCATCAATAGTTATTCCATCCAGATATTTTACTCCTCCTTTTGAATCAGTGACTCCAATAATTTTTAAACCTGCCTCATATAACTCCTTTGCGACAGTTTTTCCTACCTTTCCAAAACCTTGTATGGCAACAGTCAAATCTCTACAATTTTTATTATTTTTTTTACAGACCTCTTGTAATATGTAGAACATTCCCGTGCCTGCTGCAGTTCTTCTTCCAACAGATCCTCCAATCTCCACAGGCTTACCTGTAACCACTCCAGGAATTGGTCTTCCTTTTTGCATAGAATAGGTATCCATAATCCAAGCCATCTCTTTTTCATCGGTTCCCATATCTGGCGCAAGGATATTGATATCTGGGCCTATGATAGTTATTATTTCTGCTGTATATCTTCGAGTTAGTTTCTCACGCTCTTTTAAGGACAGTTTGGAAGGATCAACTTTTACTCCTCCCTTTGATCCGCCTAATGGTAAATCCAAAAGAGCAGTTTTCATTGTCATCAGAAATGCTAATGCCTTAATCTCATCAAGCGTAACATTAGGGCTATAACGGATTCCCCCCTTAGCAGGACCTCGAAGGGTACTATGATGTACTTGAAATCCTTCAAATACCTTAAGTGTTCCATCATCCATTTCTATCGGTATAGATACTATTAATGAACGCTCTACTTTATCAAGATAATTTAAAGAATTTTGATCCATTCCCAATTCTTCAGCTGCTATTGCTAATTTTTTCTTTGCACTTTTCCATGGGTTTATTTTTATTTTAGTATTCTTCATTATTGAAAACAATTTAATTTGTCAATAATTAAATTCGATTAAAATACATGTAGTAAAATAATTTCCGCTTATTTAAATTATTGCAATGGGAATTCTATACCATTTTGCTAATTATTGTTTCTTTTCAAAAGATTCTCTGACATTTTTTCCATTTTGATCTATTTGAAACGAATCTATGTAAGAATTTTATAAAATATGAATAATATATTACGAAATAATAAAAAAGTTTCATATTTCTATGATTTTTTGTTCATAAGACGTATTTTTATAAATTAATAATACAGTATTCTACGAATTTTCTCGGGTTATTGGCATACCCAGAAGAATCTAACCCTCCTAGATTTTTTATTGTTTCATCATCTATAGGATTATTCTTTAACCAAAGAGAAGTTAGATTAATAAGAGATTCAAAGCCATTAATTTTTTGAATTTCATTATTACTTAAATCTAATGTTTCTAAATTTTGCAAAGTTTCTAAGCCTCTGATATGTTCAATCTCATTGGAAGATAAATATAAATTTCTAAGATTTGTTAGCGTATATAATCCGTCAATATATTGGATTTTATTATTTTTGAGGTTTAATTCCGTTAAATTCTTACTGTTATTGAGCCCTTCAATCTTTTTAATTTCGTTTTCATTTAACCAAAGGGTCTCTAAATTTTCTAATCCTTGGAGCCCTTCTATTCTTTTAATTCTATTATTATTTAGATACAATTCGTTAAGATTATTTAAACTTTTTAGATTATTAATCTCTTTAATTTGATTACCAGCTAAATTTAATATCTCGAGTTCTTTTAGATTTTCTAAACCTTCAATTTTATTGATTTTGTTCCCTGCAAGCCAAAGAACTTTTAAGTGTTCGAGAGAATCCAATCCTTCAATTTTTGAAATAAAATTCCAAGAAAGATCTAACTTTTTTAAGTTTTGAAGTTTTTCCAAATTTGAAATTTTATTTAATTGGTTAGCACTCAAATAGAGCTCTTTTAGATTTTTCAAATCTTCCAAATTTTCTATTTCGCCAATTTGATTTGATACAAGATGTAAGATTTCTAACTTTTTTAAATGGTCTAATCCTTGTATGTTTGTGAGAAGATTACTGCCAAGGTTCAAGATCCGAAGTCTTTTCAGGTTATCTAAGTTGCTCAAATGATCAATTTCATTAGAACTCAGATCTAATTGAATTAAATCTTCGTGCTGACCCAAACCTTGGATGTTACCAATATTTTTTATTCCAATAAGACCAAGATCTAAATATTTTTCATTTGAAATTTCATATTTCTCTCCGTTGTAGCTGACAAAATTCATAGATAAGCTGTCTCTTCCTTTCAATTTTTCCTTTATCTAACATAATGTTTGTTAAGGATCAATATAAACCTTTCACCTATTCAATTTTTCCCTTATCTAACATATCTCTCATTTGCGGGTAGATCTTCTCAATTCCCTCTTTCAAATTATTTATGACCTTCTACCTCCTCTCCTAATAATCTATATAGTTTTCTTGCATTTAAAAGAAAAGAACAAGGTTACAATTTTTCTTTTAAATATCCTCCGACAAAATAGTATGGTAGGATGACTCGCTGTGAATTTTGCCTGAAAAAGATCAATCTTGAAGGGTCAATTGTAACCCACGAAAATATCTGTCAAGCGGAGTGGGTTCATTATTTTTGCTCGACAATGTGTAAGGAAAAGTGGGTTTTAAATCTCCAAAAGAACATTTTAAAGTGTGCCGTGAAAGAGAAGTTGGATCGATTAAATAAAGAAATCGATGAAGTTTGGGATCAAGAAAAAGTTCGAAGAAGTAAAATTAAAGAGCACAGCGATTTAATTTCGGCTTTTAGGAGATCTACCATTGAATGTAGCTACAGATACATAGAGGGTTCCGATTTTTATGCTTGTGTCTCATTGCAGAAGGCAATAGAGCAAGGGGAAGATGTGGAAAAAGTAAAGACAAACCTCGACCTCGTGTGGATCCCAATCTATAAAAACTGGTTCTGCACGGAATGTGTAAAAGAATTTGACATGGAGAGCTTAACCCTCGAAGACTTTCCCGATTTAATAGCTCAAATGGAAAGTAAATTTAGGAAGTAAATAACCCACTTTTCCAAGTTTTCTCTTCAATTTAAAAACTTTTACAAAAATTTTAAAGGAATTAGATAATACAAAAGAATGATTAATGAAAGGAATTGAAAAAGGAAAAATCTTAGAGAAGATTAAACTATTATTTCATTCTTTTTAAGGATCCACGTATCAATAAGAAATCTTTGAGTAAGTTCTTTGGAATCCTTAAAATTTGATTTAATTAAGGATTTGGGAACCCAATGCTCGGAAGTTTCATTAAATTTAATGAGAACTGCTTTAGGAGTTTTGGCTTGAATAGACCCTTCAATTTCAGTCATTTCTTTAGAAGCCATCGAATCATTTATTACGATTTTTTTTCCATTTTTTGATTTCTCAAAATGTTCCTCTTTAATGTACAATTCTCTATTAATATTCTCTTTATGACCATCTTTCTCATTTCTAGCTTTTTGTTTAGGAGGAATAGTTGCAAACTTAATTTTTTCTTTTAAAACATGTTCTAATAAACGTTTAAAAACCCCTATTTGAGCGAAATTTAGCATTTTACTGTAATCATTCACATTGATCCATAGATTTTTTCCTTCCTTTTCTTGCCATTTAAAGGTTATTTGAGTACTATTCTTTTTAAAAGTGTGATATGAACCCCAAGAGGAAATTCTTTCATGTAAAACTTCTAAGATCATTATTATTTCTTCCAGAGAAAATTTAATCACTTTTCCCTCTCCTTTTGAGGGTTTTTCCCAATCTCCTGAATGCTTTTTTTTAATAAGCTGGAAGAATATAAAGGGTTTGTTTCTTTTAGCGCTATTAAAGATCAATCCAACTTTTTTTCCAAAAAAAGAATATGTATGTGAATGATTTTCCTCCATAAATATCTAAAAGATTTTGCCAAACTTAAAGAAGATGAGTCTAAAAATTTTTTAATTTATTAAATTAAATAACTCAGATATCTGTATAATCATGGGAGAGGGCATTATGTAATATTTCATAGTGAAATGTTTTATAAGAAAAGTTTGATATATAGCTATGATGTCAACGGAACATAAATATCCTGACGATAAAGGTGACTTACCTTTAGGATCAAAAGCACCTAAGATAAATGCGAAGGATACAGAAGGGAATAAGATTACTTTAAATAAAATTTTAGATAATCATAAAGGACTTTTAATTGACTTTTTTAGAGGAGCTTGGTGAGGACATTGTAAAGATCATTCCAATTTGTTGAACGAGCATATAGAAGATTTTCGAAAAAGAAATGTAAAGTTAATTTCAATATCTACGGATAGTGTGAATCATTCAAAAGAATTTAAAGAAGAAAACGATTTACAAATGAGTATAGTATCAGATCGTGGAGCTAAAATAGGAAAAAGATATGATGTTAATATTTTCGATACAGGAGCTGGGAAAGATATAAAATTCAAACAAGAAATTCCTTCTAAATATTTGATCGATAAATCTGGAAATATTGTATGGAAATATATTGGAAAAGATAAATATGATAGACCTTCAATAGAAAAAATCTTGAGTGCGATTGATAAAAATTTATAAATTCTTCCAATAGGATGATCCTCGTACATAAAATAATAGGTACTTGGTGACGGCCTTGCGTAGGCTTTTGGAAGCATTTTTTCTTTTTTTTAATATTCACTATAGATAATTTCAATTTTGTCTTCTTCTTTCTTATCTTGAATGCGGACATGAATGCCGCCTATAATATAATAAGAAAGCACCCCCCAAATATACTCTGGGAGGATATGATAGAGGATGTATGATTTCACCTGTATTTTCTTGAAATCTGTTCTTGAACGGAGTCGGGAGAATAACATTTCGTTTCCAAAAAGAGAAATTAAAAATACTCTCTACTCAAAGATTTAAAATAAATAATAACTAATATTTCAGATAAGGTAAAAACTTTAATCAAATAAGGAAAAAAAGATGACTAAAACAATTATTTGTAAGAAATGTGGTTTGCCTTTAGATGAGGAAGAACCAGGAAGATATTATTGCCCAAACTGTAAAAAATATACAGAATTCTTTGATGCTGGGCTACCAGAGGAAGAAGAAGCAACTTCCTAATAATTAACCTCTCTTTTTGTCTTTATTTTAGATTAAATTCTTCTCTAAAATATTTCGAGATTGAATTTAATATAGAAATAATCAGAGAAATTATTGATAATTCTTACTTTTAGTAATTTTTTTTATCTTGAAGATTACTATTACACTTCCCTTGAGTTCATTTTTTTATTTTATTAGGTCAATGTATAAAAGTATGATTTTCATTCTCTTTAATATATGGTAAATGAGTATTTGATATGTAAGGAATGTGGATATACAACCAAAGAAAAAAAGAAACCCGGTGAATATGTTTGTCCTCAATGCCAAGAAGAAAAAGAATTTCTTCCTTTTAGATTTGGTTGTGGAAGTAAGCCATCTGAAGTCTATGAAAAATAATAATAGTTTAATTGCTCTATTTCAACTTCAGCAATGGAAGGATAGAATTTTCTTCTTTTAGAAAAATATCTCCTAATTTTATTTTATATTTTATAATATAAAATTTATATTTATTTATTCCCGAGCAGGTGATTAATGAATTAACTAATTTGAAAAGAAAAAATGGTTTCTAAAAAAATCATTTAAATACCAAATTGAATAGCTAAAGGTAAGAAATCAATAATCTATAAGTAAAATAATTAAAATCTTGATCAAATTACCATATTTTAAAGAAAGGAAATGCTAAAATCTTTTATAAAGAGGTTTTAATAGTGAATATCTCTGATGAAGAGATCAAAAAGGAGATAATTGAAGAAATGTCGTCAGATGGGCGAGTTAATGCTTCAGATGTGAAAGTTTCTGTTCTAAATGGACATGCCAAACTTACTGGAACCATTCCAAGCTATGAGGGAAAAAAAGCCGCTTCCGAAAATGCATGGGCAATCCAAGGAGTTTCCTCCGTTAAAAATGAATTAATTGTCGTCTATCCTCCAAAGGTAAAGATTCCAGAAGATTCTGAAATTCGTTCTAATGTAAAAAAAGCTCTCTCTTTAAACCTTAATGTTGACGAGGAAATGATTCAAGTATCCGTGAAAGAGGGTATCGTAACCCTTGAAGGATCGGTTGATAGCCTTTGGAAGAAGGAACTTGTAGAAAGTGTTATTTCTGGCATTTCAGGAATAATTGATATATCGAACAAGCTTTCCATCATTCCAACAAAAAAAACAAGTGATAAAGAAATCGCTGAAGATATAATAGGGTCTATAGATCGGAATTATAAAGTCCAAGTAGAAGATATTTATGTAAAGGTGAAAGATGGTATAGTAACTCTTTCAGGTACTTTAGATAACTGGTATGAATACAATGCCGCTATGGAAGCTGCAAAATTTACCTCAGGTGTTAAGGATATTAATGATGAGTT
>CAZZIC010000133.1:0-11864 GCA_964653985.1 uncultured archaeon
TCGGTCGCATCTTCCAAAATCATGTTCATGTAAGCATCAATTTCTTTTAAAAAACCTTTATATTCCGTCCCATCTTTCAAACGAAGCATAATTTGTGAATTTTGGGCGTTTTGCAGGATATTTATGGGATTCTTAGATTTATTTCTATTTGACATGTTCTTTTTTCTACCTTACAATAATAAAATTATATTATTATCTTTTTATAATTGATAATTTAAAATAAATTTTTTTGAATAAAAACCTTATTCATCTAGATTATAGATATTTTCAGTTGAAGGGGAGTTGCCATAGTGTCTGAAGAGTCAGAAAAATCCGATAAGAAAGAGGATATGATTGTAAGATATAATAAAACATCTCACTTTTATGATAATAGATATAAAGAAATTCAAAATGAAAAATTTAACATCATATTAAGGAAACTTGACTCTAAAAAACCAAAAATTCTTGAAAATAAGTTAATTTTAGACGGTGGTGCAGGTACAGGACTTTTATTTTCCTATCTTCAAGAAACTGTTAATAAGAGTTCTGGTTTGAACTATCTTTACGTCGCAACCGATCTTTCACTTAATATGTTAAAGGTTTTTAAGAAAAAGGTAAACGAATTTCTTGAAGCTACTCAAGCAAGAATAAATCTAATTCTATCAGATTTAGAAAATTTACCCTTAAGAGATGATCGTTTTGATTCTATATTTCTTCTAACATCTATCCAGAATCTCCCAAATCAAAATATAGGTTTGAAAGAGTCAATTAGAGTAGGGAGGTCTGGGGCTAGTTTTAATCTTTCAATTCTTAAGAAAAAATTAAACAGAGAAAAATTAATAACTTTTTTAGATGGAAAGATAAAAGATATTGACTTAATAGATAAAGAGAGTATCGAAGATCTTATTATTTTAGGAAATATTCAATAACCTAAGGAGTTTATTCTTTCTCATCATTTTCTTCAAGAAAACTCTTGTAGATTTCCTCGGTATCACATTCTACCTTGAATTTTTTATAAAAGTAGGTGCAAATATTGTCAATATCCTTGTATAGTATCGATTCTGCGTTAGGATGATCTTTAGGAACCCATTGTAACCAATCGATAATCAAAATATTTCCCTCCTCATCGGCAACAACATTAAACTCTCCTAGATCTCCGTGTATCATACCTGCCTCTTGATAAATGACACGCATTTGATTTATGATTTCATCTAAAATGTAGATCGGATCATCAATTTTTTTAAAATGGACTAATTCTTTACCTCTTAAATACCCCATAACGATAATATGCCTGTTATATCCAATAGGTTCTGGGGTATTGAGATCTAGCTTATGTATTTTCTTTAGAGCCTCAAATTCTCTTTTAGCTGCAAGACGATTCACATATAACCATGAAAGATGCGTTCTCTTTCCTACGATATTTCTAAGACGCTTTACATTTTTGAAACTTGTACGACCAATTCGATAAATTTTTACAGCATAGATATTTTCCTCATCGTCCATCGCGCTATAAACATCTGACTCTTTTCCCTTTCCAAGAGAAGGACCGAGTTGACTAATAAGATCTTTTTCTACAAGGGTGTGAAGCCCCAACACATCATATCCTTTTGAATTTAAGGTATAACTTACTTCATAGTTAGCGGAATTTCGAACGATCAATCCCATTTTATGGACTCTATCCAATCTATAAATGGTCTCTTCCATAGGATATCGGGAATAAAATTTAACATTGTTTTTAGTGACATATTCCGACTTTTTCATTCCTATTTCGATTGCCATCAAAATCCGAAGATCTTCTTTTTCAAGCTGAGGTAAAATTAGAGCCGCTTCCACATACTTAAAGTAGAATTTGTATCTTTTAAGATTTATTACTAAATAATCTTAGAATTGATTACTTTTGGGAAAAAAGTAGATAAAATGGGATTATTAGGTTTTAAAAGATAAATTCTCGATATGTCTTGACGAATTTAATTATCTTATATGCGTTTAGTAGAAAGGGAATCATAATTACAAGATAATTTATCACTATAAAAGTCAATAAGTCCAAAAAGGCGATTTCATAGAGTTCTGGGTTGTTGCCACTTTGAAATAAGAAAAGGAAGATACCTTGATTTAAATAAAGCATAATCCCAATAGAAACCATAATTCCTACTATGGAAAATAGGCGTACTTCAGAATCTTTTTCAAAAATACCTAAAATTAACTGTAAAATAAGTAAAAGAAAAACAGTAACATTAAAGATTTGCAAAATCCCAATCCATGTCATGTAAGTATTGTTTGATACCTTTACATTCCCATTTTGAACTGTCCAAATCAATGAAGAACTTATAAATGCCAAATAAAGACCTATAAGACCAAGAATAAGGATCATGGTCACTAAAAAAACACGTATATTAATGAGTCTACTGAATTTATATTTTTCACTCTTTCTTAACGTTTTAATAGGATTTAATAATTCTTTCAGATACACTTCCATATCTCTTGGCATTTTTTCTTGATCTAATTCTTTGACATTGAAATCTTTTATCGGGTATTTAGAAAGCAATACATCTAAGGTTTCTTTCGCCTTTTTAATTTTATCTTTTTTTGCTTTAGGACCTATCCATAAGTATAGCACATGATTTTCTTCATCTATTATAGATCCAACATCGTGTAGCAATAAAACTCGATCTTCTTGAATCCATAGATCTCTTTGTTTATTATATATATAAGTTTTAAACATATGAAAGCTCTTTTGAAAGAGAATATTATAATTTTTATATTAATTTAATTTGTTTGTTTATTATATATTACCATCAATATTATTATTATTTTATGACCAAATATGTTATTGATAACATTAATTAATTATACGGGGGAGATAAATTGGCTAAATCTTCTTCTGATAAGAATATTGAAAATAAAAAGAACTGGAAAACTGTAGTTATTGTATTTTTATTTGTCGCTTCCCCCTATTTAATTCCAGTATTGATTACATACATTTCTAAATTTATTGGAACCGCCTATAATCCCACCAATCCAAATATTTACCGATACAATAATGAGATCATCTGTGATGATTGATTTCATTTTAGATGTATGGATGTATGCTTTTTTTGGTATCTTTTTCATGTATGGCTTACACATAATTTTTGCGATAGTTTATGGTATAGTTAGTAAAAGATTCTTGAATATTAATCCCATATGGATAACTCCGCTTCTTTTAGAAATGTTATTCCCAATTGGATTGGCTTTACATGCAGGAGTTCCATTTTATCCCGCTTTAATGGTTGGAATAGGATCTTTCTCGACTTTCCTCTTTGTATTATTTAGAAGAGCTCAAGAAAATCCTATATTATAACTTTTTTTTTAAGCTTTTTTACAATTTCGTAAATCTTTAAAAACGTTTATTATGGGATGGTTGCCCTTGTTAGTTAGGGTTTTTATTTTTAATTCTTCTAAATCATACTAAAGCTCGCAAAGAATAGGCATAAAATCAAGTAAGTTTTGATTGAAAATAAAAAAATAGGGAAAAAATTACTGATTATTTATTCTCTGTTCTAAATCTTTCCATTGGTTATTAATATATCTTTTATATTCCTCAATAACCTCATCTGAGATTCCTTTAAATCTTTTTTGGGCTTTAAGGTATTCTTCTATGGGTTTTCGTTTTGAAGAATCAAGATATCGTTTACTATCTTTTGACAAAGTAAGCTTTCCATTTTCTATTTCATAAAGAGGCCAGAACCCCGTTTCACTCGCGAGTTTTCCTATTTTAATTGTATCTTTTGGTTCATAACCCCAACCTGGTGGACAGGGGGATAAAATATGTATGTATTTTGAGCCTTTTATTTCTCTAGCCTTTTTAAACTTTTCATATAAATCTAATGGATATGCGGCGTTGGCCGTAGCAACGTAAGGGATGCCGTGGGCTTCGAGTATTTTTGGCATATTTTTCTTATGTCCCACTTTTCCTTCTGGAGTCGTTGTGCTATACGCACCTAATGGAGTTGAACCAGACCGTTGAACTCCAGTATTCATGTAGGCTTCATTATCATAACAAGCAAATATAAAGTTAGTTCCTCTCTCTGCTGCACCGCTTAAACTTTGAATTCCGATATCAGTAGTTCCTCCGTCTCCCGCAAAAGCAACTGTACAAATCTCATCTCCGACACCTTTAGCCTCTAATGAGGCTTGAATTCCAGAGGCTGAAGCTCCGGTAGTAGCAAAAGGAGTATGATAAACCGAGACTTTCGTGGAACAAAATCCTTGCATTCCATGTAAAACAGTTAGACAAGAAGCAGGAACAGTAATAATTGTTTTTTCTCCAAGAGCTTTGAGAGCCATACGGTAAATCAAGGCCATCGCACACCCAGCACAAGCTCTATTACCGGGATAAATAAATTCTTCTTCCTTCAAATCCATAACATTTACCATTTAATTATCACCTTTTTTAAAATATGTTTCTTCATCGTAATCTTTTAATTCATCTAATTGTAGTCCAATAAAGTCAGTTTTGGTGGAAATTGCCCCTTCTTTAGATTCCTCTATTGCTTTTTTCACGCCATGTGAAATTTGCTGAGAATCTATATTTCTGCCTCCCAAACCGACGATGAAACCTTTTATGAATGGTCTCTGTTTTAAGCCATATAAAGCAGATTTTAGTTCATAAGATAGGACACCCTCATATCCGTATCCAATATCTCTATCAAATACCACAATTTTTTCCGTATCCTTAAAGACCTCCTTGAGATATTCGGCGGGAAAAGGTCTAAACAATTTTAAACTTACTAATCCAACTTTTATTCCTTCTTGTCTCAAGCTGTCTATCGCTACCCTTGATTGGGCAGCTACTGAACCCATCGCAAAAATCAGAATATCAGCATCTTCAGTTTTATATTTTTTATATAAAGCATTACCATATGCCCTTCCGAATTTTTGAGCAAATTCATCATGAACCTCTTTTATTATAGGGATTACATTTTCTAATGCTTTTTGTAGAGAGTATCGGTACTCATAATAACCAGGAGCTGTTCCTTCGGTCCCTCTATTACGCAAATGAGGTGTTGTAACGGGGTCCACACCCTTTACTTGAGTGATATCCGATAAATTAATATGATGTTCTAATGGAGGTAAAAATTCATCTATCTTAGCTTGGTCTTCTAGTTCTACAGGCATCATCGTGTGCGAAAGTACATATCCATCATAACCGACTAATGTAGGAATAAAGACTCTCTGATCTTCGGCAATTTTAAATGCTTGAAGGTTAGTATCGTACACTTCTTGATTATCTTCACAAAACATTTGAATCCATCCGACATCCCTAATAGTCATGAAATCCTGATGATCTGTCCAAACACTCCAGGGGGCTCCAGTAGCCCTTGTCGCAAGATTGATAACAATAGGTAAACGATTTCCCGATGCCCAAGGAAGCATTTCATACATAAGCATCAAACCATGAGAAGATGTTGCTGTACCTACTCGAGAGCCAGTAGCCGAAGCAGCACAACATACCGCTAGAGCGGAATGTTCTGATTCTACTCTAACAAATCTAGCATTCAACTTCCCGTTTGCTATAAATTCGGATATTTTCTCCACGACTGGGCTCTGTGGCGTAATAGGATAAGCGGAAATGACTTCCACTTTTGCTTGTCTAAACGCATGAGCGGCCGCGTGATTTCCTGTAAGAATTTTGATGTTTTTTTGTTCCTTAAGCCGAATAGTTTCAGTCATTCAATCTTAACCTCCTTCATTTCTATTGCTTCCACGGGGCATTCTTCGGCACAAATACCGCAACCTTTACAGTATTTTAATTTTATTTCCGGAGGGATCTTTCTTTCCACGATAGCTTCCGGACAGTAAAGCCAACAGTTAAAACATGCCATTTTTCCTGATTTAGCGGGAATACACTTTTCTAAGTCAATCACCGGTTTAAATATACTCCACGTTCCTGTTTCACCTGCTTCACCCTCAACAGGTTTTTGAACAGAGCCTAATATTTTTTGATAATCCTTTTTTGATTCATTCATTGTTTTCAAGACTTATTTGATTTAATTTTTGTAATTATACTATGGTCTACAACATTAAGAAAATTTGATTCAATATAATTATTAATGTTTATAAAAATAAGAAAAAGCAACGAAATATCTTCCAAAAGAATGAATGGACAGAGCAAAAAGGATAGAAATTATTCTATCATTTGATTGATGAGAAAAACGATATTTTATTTCTGGGGATATTGGAGGATGATAAATTAATATTTTTTCATTTATGAAAAAAAGACCTTTTTCATTCAATTTATAAAGAAATTGATTAAACTGATAGGAATTAGATAAGATTATGAATTATTTTTTCATTTAAAAAAAAGTATAGGTAAGTCTTTGGAATAAAAACACATAAATAGATCTAATTTTATTTGTGATTGTGGGAATATACACACCTTATTTAAAATTTTTTGAATCTAATAACGTTAAAAATAAAAATGGAAAACTATATTAACCAAAATAGTCTCATTGGTCATTTAGCTAGACAAATTTCTGAGAATGTCGATGAGATAGTTCAAGTAATTGATTCAAATTTCAATTTACTTTATATTAATGAGAAAGCTCATAATAAATTATTAGGATATTCGAAAGATAATATTATTAATAGTAATTTGTTAGATTTAATTAAAAAGACCCAAAGAGATAAGGTTAAAAGTAAAATACATAAAGGTTTTAGGAATTTTAATGAAATACCAATTGAGGTTTCCTATGAAGATAAGAACAATCTTTTTGTTAATCTAAAAGGGAAAATAACTTTCTTTAAATCAAGGTTTGAAGAACCCAGATCGCTTTTAGTTTTAAATGTTTTGAATTCTATCCATCAGCAAAAAAAGCATAATCTTGAAAATTACAGGTTTTCAGAGGAGGAATATCCTGACCTTATCCATAACTTGGGCACCTTATTTTTCGATGGAGCAAACGATGCTATTTTCATTATGGATAAGAATAAATTTGTACAAGCAAATAAGAAAACTTTAGAACTCTTTGGGTTAGAGAATAAAAGTGAGATCTTAGGAAGAACTCCTTGGGCTTTCTCTCCAGAAAAACAATTGGACGGAATCAATTCTCAAAAAAAGGGAAAAAGACTAATAAATAGAGTTTTAGAGGGAGAACCTCAAAGATTTGACTGGACTCATATTAAAAAAGATGGAACGCAATTCCAAGCGGAGGTAAGTTTAAATGCATTTCAATTTGAAAATAAATTTTTCGTTCAAGCAATTGTAAGAGATATATCCTCAAAAATAAAAGCAGAACAAAAATTAAAGGAGTCCGAAGAAAAATATCGGCATTTATTTGTAAACTCCCCATTTTCTATCATCTTAATGAAATCTAATGGAAAGATTATTGACTGTAATCCTGCATTAGAAAAATTGACTGGATATTCAAAAAAAAGATTAATCGGAAAAAATTATGCGCAACTTCAAATAATTAAGGAAGATTACCTTCCTCGATTAATTAAACGAAGGGCTTTATTTCTATCAGGAAAAGAACTTCCACCTATAGAAATTCAACTTAAAAAAAAGAATGGCAAGTCAATTTGGGTGGAGATAGAATCCACATTTGTAAATGTTGGGGAAGAAAAGCTCATTCAGACCATCGGTCATTCCATTAGTGATAGAAAGCATGCTGAACATATACTCAAGGAAGAGTATAGAAAACTTCTTCAATTAGACAAGATGAGAAAAGATTTAATCTCGAGAGTATCTCATGAATTAAAAACACCACTTATGAGTATAAAGGGAGCATCGGAATTATTGCTGTTACTACATAATGAAGAATTAAGTGAAGAAACTATGGAATTAGTCGAAATGATTGAAAAAGGAGGGGAACGATTAACCTCATTGGTTGATAATCTAATAGATATTTCAAGAATTGAGTATAATAAGCTCAAATTAGATAAAACTGAGATAGATTTAGTCAAAACAATCGAGGATGTCTCAAATGAAATGAAATATCTTATAAAGAAACGGAAATTAAATTTAATTTTAGATATGCCAAATTCTTTATATCTAAATGTAGATAATGTTCGTATTGAGCAGGTAATCACGAATATATTATCTAACGCTATCAAAAATACCCCTCCAAATGGTGAGATCAAAATAACTGTTGAAAAAAACAAGAAATGGGCAAAAATAATCGTTGAAGATACTGGTATTGGCTTAACCGATGATGAGATGGATAGAATTTTTACTCGCTTTGGAAAAATTGAAAGACATGGAGCAGGTCTGGAATTTATGGATATTCAAGGATCCGGGTTAGGGCTATATATATCCAGAGAAATCGTTTCCTTGCATAACGGCAAAATATATGCCGAATCGGATGGAAGACATAAAGGCAGCACCTTCATAGTTCAACTTCCAATAAAGAAACAGAATTAAAGGATCTTGAGTTCTGGTTTTTAAGGAATTCTTTTTTCGTAAAAATATATTTAAACATATTCCCAAAAAGAGATTTATAAAAAAAGCATAATTTTGTAATTCTATATATTTCTAAGATCAACTATAAAGAAAATTAGGGAATTAAATCATAATATTATGGTATTATCGGAACAGTCAATAGATATTTTAAAACGATTATTTGATTTATACATTTATGTAGATGATGATTTCAAAATACTTCAATTCAATTCTAAAAAGATATCAAAATATCTTGGATATGATTCTTCTTGTTTAATTGGAGAAAATATTCGTAATTTTTTAAAAAACAAGAAAAAATTCAATTCCATTACACTTACCCTTTCAAAATCCCGAAAAATTTCTATACCCCTTTTCATACAGCATAAAAAAGGATTTTACTTTGAATTTGAAGCAAAGATAATATCTTTCTCTACCAAAGAGAAATTCCTAATCCTTTTAAATAAACAAACCGATTTAGATAAATCTTCAGATTTTAAATGCGAAAACGGACTTTCAGAACTTCAAAATTGTTTCATTTCTAATAATATCTATGATTTAGTTTCAATTATTAGTATGGATTTTAAGTATGTATACATAAATTCAACGGCTTATTCAAAAACATTAGGCTATACGTCAGAAGATTTGATTGGTAAAAATGTTGAGAGCATAATTCATGATGATGATGTAAAGAAAGCAAAAGAAGCTTTCGAAAAAGGAATAAAGGAAGGAGAAGGAATTATAGAGTTACGACTAAAGAAAAAGGAAGGGGGTTATCTGTGGTTTGAAATAAAAGGAAAATCATTTATTAATAAAGATAAGGAACTTTTGGGGCTATTTATTTCAAGAAATATTACTGACAGGAAATTAATGGAGGCAAAATTAAGAGCTTCTGAAGAAAAATTAAGGTTAATGAATAAAAATCTGGAGACGCTAGTTGAAAGAAGAACAAGTCAATTAGAAGAGTCAAAGGAAAAATATAGATTGATTACTGAGAATGTACGTGATATTGTCAGTGTTTTTGATGAAAACTTAAATCTTTTATACATAAATGAAGCTCAAGAAAGAATTTCAGGTTTTACCAAGGAAGAAATATTAGGGGAAAATATGATTGAATATCTCCATCCTAAAGATATTCAAAAAGCAATAAAATTATTCAGAGAAGTGAAAAAAACAGGAGCAGCATCCGGAGAATTCCGACAAAAGAGAAAAGACGGTACATACACTTGGTTAGAAACAAGTTGTAAAAGAATTATAGATAAAGAAGCAAAAATAAAATATGTCTTTGCTACGAAAGAAATCAATAAAAAGAAGGAGATCGAACGAAAATTAAAAGAGTCAGAGGAAAAATACAGTAATCTTTTTAAATTTTCCAATGATGGAATTATTATTCATAATATGGCCGGAGAGATTATAGATGTGAATAAGAAGGCATTACAACTATTTGGATACGAGAAGGATGAAATTCTTAATCTAAAGATGTACCAACTACATCCGAGATCAGAGATTGAAAATATTACCAAAATGTGGAATAATTTCAAAAAAGAAGGATTTAATCGAGGTGAATTAAAGTATAAGAGGAAAAACGGGGAAATATTCCCAAGTGAAATCTCAAATAGTCTATTTAAAGTAGGAAGGAAAGATTTAGTTCAAGTATCTATTCGAGACATTACCAAAAGAAAGGAAACCGAAGAACGACTAAGGACATCGGAAACAAAATATAGGCATTTATTTGAAAATAGTCCCTTTATAATCTTGTTATTAAATAAGAAAGGGAAGATTTTAGATATTAATCAAGCATGTGAAGAAATAATTGGGATTTCAAAAAATCGAGTTAAAGGAAAATTATTTTTTGAATTAAAAAATATTCTTGACCCTAGTTTCATACCTATTTTAGAGAGAAGATTTCAAAAACTAATAAATAATGAAGAAGTAAGTCCAATAGAGGTTAGGATTTTTGTAAAGGGAGGAAAGGCTCTTTGGATTAAATTATCATCAACAAGAGTTATTATAGGTAAGAATCAAATATTTATCCAATCATTTGGTCATGATGTAACCGAACAAAAAAAAGCCGAGCAATTAATTAAGGAAGAAATTCAAAAGTTAAAGGAACTTGATCAAATGAGAAAAGATCTTATTACAAGGATCTCTCATGAGGTAAAGACACCTTTGATGTCCATAGAGGGGAGTTCAGAGCTCCTTCTTGATTTATATGAGGACTCTTTAGGAGAAGAAGAACTTGAATTGATCAAGATGAATAAAAGAGGTGCCAACAAGTTATCCCGATTGGTTGAAAATCTTTTAGATGTTTCTCGACTTGAATACAAGAAACTAAAGCTGGAGAAAGAGCCCACAAATCTTCCTAATTTGATAGAAGAAGCTATTGAAGAGTTGGGATTCCTTATAAAAAAGAGAGATGTTAGTGTTTCAATTAATATTTCTGAGGAACTCATTTTAGATGTTGATAGGCTTAGAATCGAACAAGTTTTTACTAATTTGTTAACAAATTCCCTTAAAAATACTCCTCCTGGTGGAAATATCAAAGTAAATCTAAAGAAAAATAAGGATTGGGCGAGAATCATAATAAAAGATAATGGGATAGGTCTAACTGAGGAAGAATTAGAAAAAATATTTACCCATTTTGGGAAAATTGAGCGTACAAGTGAGGAATCAGAAGATTTAGATATAAGCGGATGCGGAATTGGTCTTTATATTTCAAAAGAAATAATTAAAATCCACGGAGGAAAGATATTAGCCCATTCTGAAGGAAGAAATAAAGGAAGTGAATTTATTGTAAAAATTCCTTTAGGCAATTAAAGAATATCTTATGAAACAACTGCTTTTTGATAACCTTGCTCAATTAATTCTGCGTTTATCTGTCCCAATTTTTCTCCCATCTTGTCTTTAACTACTTTTTTGAGATAATCTAGCTTAAATTCTGGAATACCACGAGATAATAATCCTAAAATTGGAGTGTTAATTACAGGGTTGCCATCAATAGTCAAATCTTTTTCAAGCGCCATCTTACTCACATCAGCGATAACAATTTTGATACCATCAGGGAGATTATATTCTTCTCGAAAATGATTTGGCTCTTTATCAGAATTTATAACAAACAATCCATCATCAACCAATGAAGATGCAATACCTTGAGTTAATACTGTTTCATCGAATACTATTATAACATCCGGATGATCAATTTCAGAGCGATCCCAAATCTTCCCCTCACGAGAGAGTTTAGCATAAGCTTGAACGGGTGCCCCTCTTCTTTCTGCTCCGAAGCTTGGATTTGCATTTACATCCTCAAAATTGCCACTTAGATACGCCGCTTCGGCAATAATCTGCCCCGCTGTTACACATCCTTGACCGCCTCGTCCATGTATAACAATTTTAATATAATCTTTTTCCAAATTTCTCACTTAGCATTGGCTATTTTAGTATAATATTTTTATATATTTGATGATATTAA
>CAZZIC010000134.1:0-11759 GCA_964653985.1 uncultured archaeon
ATTCACATAGTTAGATTAATATATAATTCTTCTCATTTCCGATAATATGAGATTGAACTACTCACGCCACGCCTAAAGCCGTGAGATTCCTACTCTCTAATGCGTAATTAACACACCAGACAATATAAAATGATTCTCCACCCGTAGATGAAGATCTTGTTCATTTTTATAATTGCGAAGTTAAGGAATTTTTTACAATCGTACTCAAAAAATTAAAAATTAATTTCGACCCTTCATCTCTATTTTTTCCGTCTCATTTCTTGAATCATTGGATTTCGAATCTTCTTCCTTTTCAGCCCTTATTTCAGTATCATTTGTTAAAAATCTTTTTTCTTGAAGCTTTGAATATAATATATATGTTCCAAATAACGCTGATATAACCACCAGAATAATAAGTAATAAGATATTAAACTCTCTCGCATGAGCTTCAATGACACCCGTTGGAAGTTCCATTAAATTCACAGGAGGATTAATATTCATAGCGGCTCCTAACCAAGTATAAAAAAAGACACGGGGAATAACTCCAATTAAAGTAGCTAATGTATACTTTTTAACATCTACCCTCAAAATTCCTGCAGTATAACTAATAGCATCAAATGAAATAAAAGGAATTAATCTTGTTATAACTATAGCTCCGCCTCCAAATTTATCTATTAACCTATCGGTCATATCTATGGTTGATTTACCTACAAACTTTTCTGCTAGAGGACGACCTCCCTTTTCGGCAACATAATAACATAATAAACTTGCCGACATAGATCCAACAATGCCCATTATCCCTCCAATCCAGAAACCCCATATTATTCCAGCAGCTAAAACAACAATCCCAGAAGGAATAGGAACTAAAACTCCTTGAAGAGACATGATAAAAAGAAAAAGAAATATCCCTAAAAAACCTAAATTGAAAATAGGGTTTACAAAAAGTTCGATTACAAGTCTATATAATATTGTTTCATCAATGAAATATGTATAATAGAGTAAAAATACCGAAAATATGAAGAGCGCAACAAATATGCCAATATATAATATAGTTTTTCTCTCAAATTCAGAAAAATCAGTGAGATTTTTTAAATAATTTTTCAGTTTAATGGAATATCCATTTTCTTCTTTTTCGGTCATTATCAAATATTCGTATTAGTAGCTATTTAACTTTATAATGTGTTATTTTAGATGGTTTTTTAACTTTTTTAATTAATTAAAAAGCTTTCAGTAAAATGAAATCCGGCGTTTTTCATTAAAAAAATAATTTTCAATTAATGGAAAAGCAATTAGAAAAGATTAATCAAAACCCTAATCTTAACCAAATCTTCAGAATTTAAATATTCAAACAATACTAACCATAATTTTATTAAAGATAACGATAAATTAATATAATGTAATAGAAGACATAAAAATTATTGCGAGCGGATTCAAATGGAAATTAATATAGAGGATGTTGTTGTGGAATGTGTAAAAGGTAATATTGTAAATCAACCAGACGTAGATGCAATTGTCAATGCGGCAAATGCCCAATTACAAATAGGTGGAGGTGTCGCAGGGGCAATACATCGAGCAGCAGGACCAGGTCTTGCGAAAGAGTGCAGACCTCTTGCCCCAATTAAACCCGGAGAAGCTGTCATAACTGGAGGACATAACCTCCCTAATAAGTATGTAATCCATTGTTTAGGACCGATCTATGGCGTAGATAAACCCGAAGAAAGGTTGTTAGCGAACTGCTATGAGAATGCTCTTGATTTAGCTGAGAAAAACGAGGTAACACGTATTGCTTTTCCGGCAATTTCAACTGGGGCATTTGGGTACCCTCTGGAGGATGCCGCACAAATAGCAATTAAAACAGTACTCAATAAAATTCCGGAATTAAACACCGTGAAACTAATACGATTTGTTCTATTTAGCTCTGAGGATTTAAAGGTTCATGAAAACGTTCTCTCAGAACTTAGTAAGGAAATTTGAAGCAAATATTTCTATATCTCAATTAAGGATCTATTCTAAAGGAATCTCCTATGAATTTAATACTCAAATCTCCTCTAATGTAGCCAAATTCTATCTTTTACTCATTTTTCCTTTTTAACCTTGTCCAAACATAGATTATAGAATTAGTTGAAATTAGAGGACTAAATTAACCACGCTCAATCTCAACACGGTTAAGGGGGTAAGCTAGGAAAAAAGATATAAAGCAAAAGGTGTTCCTGACTTTCAAAAGGGAATACTCAATATTTTCGACGGTTCATTACATATATTACATAAATAAAAGAGATGGTGATTTCTCATATGACTATAAGTTAAAGTTTCGAGTTTATTATAACCTTGATCTTCATTTTTAAAAAACTAATCTAAATTCTCCTGAGATCTACTTTTGAATAGAGTCCAAATACTCTTTTAAACAGCGAATGAAGAACTCTGATTTATTCAAAGCTGATATTAGTCCTTTATATTCCTGTGCTTCAAAAAAGTGAAATTCCTTATGTAAGAAACGGATTAAATTCTTCAAACTTCGACGCATTTGTTCCATGTCTGTTTGTGTTGTAACAAGTTCGCTTACTAATACATATTCTTCTAAAAAAGTTCTAATATTATTAGGAGTTATATACCTTTTAAACATGTCCCGATTCTCGACTTTTAACTCTTTCATGATATAATGGAAAAAGCTCTCAATATTATTCACTTTAGTCTCAATTGTTTTCTTTTTTAAACCCTTCTCTTCCAAGAAACAGTAAAAGCTTTCATTTAGATGATCCAGAAAACGGATTAACCTCGCATGATCTATTAAATCCTCCCCTAGACGATCCGTATGGATACCAATCTCGTAAAATGACACCGCCCATTTTGAAGGTTTTTCTACACATCCTACACCACATTCTTTGCATTCTCTAAGTAAATCATATAAAACCGAGGCAAAAATTTGCCTAAACGACTCAACGGAGATGAACTCAGTTATAAGGTTAAAATACGAATCCTCCTTAAGATTTTCAAGTATTTGCGTCCTAAATTTGGAAAGAAGGTAATTAAAAGGAAAATAATTTCTTTTATTACTTTCTCTTAATATGATATTTGCTGCTCTTTTTGAAATTTTAAAACATAGATTAATAAATTTTTCATTCGCAACAAGGTAAAAGAAATTGGAAAAAACGTTATAGAATAACCTGGAAGATCTTTGAATTAATTCGTAGATAAACCAATTTTTTAACGTATGTTCATTCTTTTCTGGAAAGAAATATAATGGGTTCCCGATTATATCATTATATTTTTTTGTGTTATATGGCTTTCCAGGTAGACAATCAATTTTTTTCATGACATTTATTGCATTATGGACCGTTTTTTCTGCGGAATTAAGTAATTCTTTAAATTTTTTGGGTGTGATCGGAAGTTGGTCTAAGGAGTCTCTGGACTTAAACTTATCAATTAGCCAAAAACGTGTCAAAAAATTTGAGGTCCTAGCGGGATCGATAAGACCAGCTAATCTTAAGAAGTGTTTAAATGGATATGATAACTGTGAGGAAGAAATGGCTAATTGGAAGCAAAAATTAAAATCAAAAGGGAACACTTGAATCATTAAAGAAGTTAAGGCAAGAGAACTGTAGAAATAACCCCCAGATTCAAGCAGGTGTGTAAGATCCATATATGTTTCAACTTTTAAGGGATCTATTTCCAAACTCTTTAAAATATATCTAAGGGCATTGAAATCTTTTTGCATAGTTTCTAATATCTTAGCCTTGAAGTAATAAACTACTCCATTCTCTGGAACTTCTTTCAATAATTTATTGATAAGTCTCAAAGCTTTTTGATAATTTCCATCATAATATAACCTCTGTGTCGTCCTCATCAAGTTTTTATATTCTGGCTTTTTAAAATAGGTTTCAAAGGCTTGGTAGGAAGATTTTACAAAATCTATCAATTGACGGGGGGAATTCAGAATACTTTCTAAATGAGTGATATGTCTTTTAATATCAATATCGTATCCTTCTGGAAAATTGAAAATGGGAAGGGTCTTATCATCTATAACTTTCATATTTTTATTAAACGGCTTAATCTCTTCAATCTCTTTTTCAATATCGAAACTTTCCAAAACTCTCTTTATATTTTTTAAGGGGGAGGGTTCACTGTCCGCATTTGTCTCTACAGAAAAAACACCGGAAAATTTCGAAAGATAATCGAGATATTCTTCTAGATTCACATTTAAGTCTTCAAGAAGCTCAGCAAAACCTTTTTCAAGAAGATATCCCGAATAAAACAAGCCTTGATAAATAATCAACAATCGATAAAACTGAACATCACGCCACGATTTTTTTGCAAGAATTTTTATTATCCTTGAAGGTAGGGCTTTTAAATAAAAACGTTCTTGGATGAGGAGGTTTATTCTCCAGAAAATCTTGTTATCTTCAATGGTTTCAATAAGATCCAAAATTGCCTTGATAACTAATTTCTCAGACATATGGTGCAAAAACGTTGAAAGATCTTCCAAAACCGTGTAAAATTCTCCATCTTCGATATTTTGAGTTAATTTTTTTAAAATCTCTTTCTTGATGATAGTTATTTCATTCTCTTCTTGAGAAGAATATCCAAGCCCCTCAAGTTCACCAATCTTAACATTTACTTTATTTGAATTCAAATTGTTCTTAAGGCTACTCCCACCCCCTAAATCTCGATTAATTTTTTTCTTTAAGTCAGGTCTTCTATAGATCTTTCTAATCAATTCTTGCACAGTTCTTTTTTTTAATACTTTTTTAGTTGTTAAATAAACAAAATACGTTTTTAACATTTTTTGAATAAATAGAATTTGATCTATGGTGTAATGTGGGAATCTATTCGGGATAAACTGAGTAAAATAGTCATTCACAAATTCCGAGTTTAAAACCCCGTATGATACTCCTTCTGTTCTGTTTCTCTTCAATTCTTCCAAGAACAAATTAATATGCCCTTTTATGAATTTTAGCTTTTTTTCGCTCCCAGATTGGTTCATATATTCCAGAAATTCGGGTAAAATTGATTCAAATTTTCTCAGCAAACCCTCCTTATTCTGTGATTCCATAAAATAAAAATTGGTTTACAACTACTAAAATATTTATATTAGGGAGCTAATAATATTAGAGCAAATAAACTCCTCAACTCTTTCTTAAGATGATAATAGGTATCTTACACTTAGTTTTTCCCTTCCTTCACATGGATGTACGGAGGGTTTATTTGATATTATTATTTATGAAAGGATCTTCTGTCTTGAGAAAAGACAGTCATTTAAAATATTATTATTTATGAAAGGATCTTCTGTCTTGAGAGAAGACAGTCATTCAATCAATAAAAGATTTATCTGGGTTCAGTAGGATCCTTTCTTTTATAAATTAGGTTAGGGAGTATAACTACTTCTGGCATTCTTTTCTGAGATCGTTATGCTTATAATAAAGCATAATTGGTTTAATCCTTAGATGATTTAAGAGATCCTATTATAGCCAAGGCACTTGACCCCCAAAATTTCCTATCTCCCTCGTTCATATGAATTATTTCATCATCGCCAGAAAAAACGGCTCCACAAGAGTAGCACAAAGCAAAAAACTCATTTTTTACCTCCCAACCTCTCAAAAATTCTGTTCTTTGGCAGTTGGGACACGGGAGAGGTTTATGGGTCTCCTCGTTCATAATTTCACCTACGGGATATTCTTCAAGGATCTTCTTCTCATTTTTAGTTAAGGAGGGAGATTGCTTTTTACTCCTTCTCTCCTTGTTTTGTAATTCTTTAGGTAGTTTCATAAGAATAGTAATGAATGTTGGGAATTTAAATTTCATCAAATTCATCTATATATTATATCCCTAATAGCCCATCCCTCAATAGCCCATCCCTCAATAGACCATAGGTTTATTTTGAATACATAAACTTTACAGAGCAGTAGAAAAGTACAACTTCTTCATAAATCTTATCCTTTTTCGGATTCCAAATCAATTGGAGATAATTCTGGTTTCGATGAATTATTATTTAATCTAAACCATTGAGGAAAAATTGAGTTTTCTTGTATTCCATTATAATAATCAAAAATAAGATACCAAGGGACCTTTTTTAAAAAAAATAAAAGTAAGAGTTTGTATTACAAGTATTCATATATTTTCTACTAGTAAATCCGTTTGAACTGCCACCATCTTTGACAGTTTTACCCCTTAAGATTTATATTTTAAGTTAGTGTGTATATCATATCAATTTAGAATATTAATTGAGGTATTAAAAATAATGTACAAGAAAAAATATTGTAGAGAAGCAATAATCGTTATTTTCTTCTTACTCACATTAACTCTGAACATTTTCAGCTTTACCTTTCCACAAGAACAAACAAATCAAAAAATAGATTCTCAGGATTCGCTAAAACACTCAACTCAGGTCGTTTATTATGAAGACTATGGTTTATACGGTGAAACAGTAAGATGTGAAATTATATATGAAAATCAAGTCGATATCGAGGATCCTTACTCTATCGGTTATACATTTTATGTTATTGATCTTGGAGAAGATGGAGGTAAACCAAATGAAAATATTGTTCTAAAAAAGGTATATTTAAATTTAGAATGGTTCGAAGGTAATTACCAAGGAAATACTTACAACACTCAAGTGGTTCCAGGACCAGGATCTATAACAGGTGCTATAAGTGACTTGATATGGGAAGAATCTAGTGTAGCCTGTGGACATGATTATGGCTTTTCCATCGTTTTTGAATATACTGTTAAAACATATTGGGCTGGTGATTGCGGTGCTTCTCATACCCTATCTGGAGAGATATCTCTCAACGAGTGTGATGGGGGTGGAGAAGGGGAAGAATCAATAACAGTGACAAATCCAGATAGATATTCCAAATGGACTGCAGGGACAAGTGAAAATATAGAATGGACATCTACTGGGAATTTTGAACACGTTTCTATAGATTTATATAAGGACGATACTTATCTTTTCCAAATTACTGCTAAAACTGAAAATGATGGTTCTTTCTATTACTCTATTCCTTTAAATTTGGAAACGAGTGATTATTATCAATTTAGACTGTGGAAGGTGTTAACAGATATTATAGAAGAATCGTATTCCTCTTTTAGTGATTATTTCACAATAAATGGGGATGGAGATGATTCAAGTTCTGGAGATGATGATGGAGGTACAGGAGATGATGGAGGAGATAAATCTATAACTATAAATAAACCTGATTCTTCCACGGATTGGATAGCTGGAGATAGTGAATATATATATTGGAGTTCTACCGGTACGATCCCATCGGTGCATATCCTTCTCTATAAATTTGGTGAATCCTATTTGGCGATTGCTACAGAAACGGAAAATGATGGAAGTTATCAGTGGCAGATCCCTACAAATTGTGAAACAAACGATTACTATAAGATTAAAATTGTCGATTCTTCAGATGATAGCGCCTATGGAGTAAGTGATTACTTTTCCATAAATGCTAATGATTCTGGGACTGGCAGTTCAGGAGATGACAGTTCAGGAGATGATAATTCAGATAACAGCGGAAATAAAGAAAATTCTGTACCAAGTTTTTCTAACGAACTAATTATTTTAAATATAGCATTCTCCTCAGTCCTTGGAATAATATATATAACAAAAAAGAGGATAAGGATAAATTAGGACCTACTAGTTTTCTTTTTTTTCATTTTATTTATACAGCAAATTATTACTCATTCAAGATTAAGCAGGAAATAAATTTTGTGTTAATAAAGCTTAACAATTCAAAGATAAATTCAAAGATTAAGATGAATCCGCCTAACATTAAATTTAGTAAAGAAAGAGTTTCTTCAAATAGTGTTTATAAAATTCTTACGTTTTCTGAAACAAGAGTCGGGAGAAAAGCATTTCTAAAAGTCGCCCTAGGAGATAATTTTAATTATAATCATCCAATGGAAATAAGATTGAATTGTTATATTAAAGAATTGTTTGTGAAATCAAATAAGATAACCTTGGAATTTTGGACTTTAACGGAAAATGAGACAAGATCATTCCTTTTTGAAAATATTGATGCATTGATAATATTTTATGACTTAACAGATTTAAATTCCCTAAATAATAAATTGATAAGTTCTATAGAGAAATGGTACGATAATTCTAAGTCTGATTCACAAATTCCTCTCCTATTAATAGGTACTAAGTACGACCTAGTGAGCCAAATAAATAGAACTTTTGAAAAATTAATTGAACCCCTTAAAAAGCAATACAATTTAATTGGAAATATCCATACATCATCAAAAACTTATCATAATATTGATGAATCCCTATTACTATTAAGTAAGTGTTTAAGTCAAAAAAGTAAAGATGAGTGAAAAATAAAAATAATTCTAAGAGAGAAAAATCGTTAAAAGAGAATTTCAAGAATCGGCCATTTTTAAGCATCAAAAATCCAGCATCCTTAGGAGCTGGTTGTTCAATTAAGCATTAAGTCCATTAAAGTATTTTCGATAAAGCTTTTATGGAATGTATTCGATAAATTAAAGTGAACTATTTGATTGAATTATTATCAAGCAAGTAAGATAGATAAAAAAAGATAGAAATATTTTTCATTAACAAATTATGATCAGTAGTTAAAAAATATCACAAAATTAAAATTTAGAATATATGATTTAAAAAAACCTTCACGATTCTGTGAAAATCAAGGCTGGTGTTAAAATTTACGAACAAAAAGGAAGAATCAAAAATAAAAAAGGATATCAAATGGTATACTTATGTTGATAAAAGACTTGATGAACAATTAAAAGATTTTGTTAAAAGATTTGATATTAAAAGCCAAGCTAAAGCAATAAGACAAAGTGTTGACCTTTTTCTCCACTTTGCAGAATTTATCCAAGAAAAATATATAAAAAGCAACACTTACAACAAGGAGCAAATTAAGGCTATAACTATGGAATCTTTAAAGAGCTATAAGGCATATCATGGATTTTATGAAGAGATAAAACAACAAATATCTCCCTTGAAAACAGCAATTCTTATAGCAAGCGAATTCTCCAATGATCACGCGAAAATGTCAAGCAGCATGAAAAATATTGAAAAAGCTGTTAATAAATTAGAAAGAGTCATTAGAAAACGTTTTGAGCAACCATCCCCGCTTAGATTTCAAAAAGAGTTTGATATCCTTCATATTGAAGACAATGAGTTAGATAGAGAGATTATAAAGGCTTACTTTGAAGAAAAAGGATTAACAGTGAATTCTGTAGAAACTGCGGAGGAAGCATTAGAATTATTAAAATATGCAACTCCCCGAATTATTCTTTTAGATTTAGACTTGAAGACGAGTAATATTCAAGGGGATGAATTATGTAAAAGATTAAAGGGTTCAAATGATTACAGGAACATTCCTATCGTAATTATGACAGCAATCATTACAAGAATGCAAAAGCATGACATAATCTCTGAGACTAAGGCGGACGGATTAATAATAAAACCAATTAAGGAATTAAAAGAAATAGATAAAATCCTTGATTATATTTAGGGATATTTTGAATTTTCCCTTCTTTTTTAGAATTGTAATCGTAAACTAAATTCCAAGCCCTCTCCTCTTTTTTAACCTTAATTTATGTATTTTCATAAAGGCATGAAATTTACAGAGCAAATCCAATTTCCATTTAGTGAACCATTTACCGAATGTGCCATATCTCCAAGAATCTTTACAAATGAATGGAAATTGAATACTTATAGGAAACTCTTAGAAAGTAATCCAAATGACAATATAGGAACAAGAGTTCATATTTTAGCCCTTCGGATGGGTTTAAGGACCGATTATGAAGTAGAATTTTCATCACTCATATCTAATTTTAGATGATTATAAAATAACAGAATGGTTTGAAAGACATTCAAAGAAGGATATCCCAAAGAATTTAATTGGTGGTAGAAAATAATGAATGAAAGAGAGCAAACCTCTATGGGGGAGTAAATATCTAATGAGATGTAAAGCATCTGAGTGTACCATTTTTTCTTCTCATAAACAACACTTCATATTAAGTCTTCATAAAAGTATTTTATCATTTACCTTTTTGATTTTTACAGGCACCAAGCCTTTCCACTTTATCTCAAAGCCTAATAAAGTTAAAGCCCTATCGGTTAAATCGTACTTGTCTAAAATTTTTTTAACCTTAGAAAAGGCTCTCTTTTCTCCGATTTCATTGTATAGATCTCTTAAAAATGCCGTTGATACCAAGTTTGAGCCAATTAAAAAGTGATTTGGGAGGTTTAATTGCTCCAATACTTCCGGGCATATATTCATTTCTACACTTTTCTCTTGAATATCAATGATATCTTCCGCAATCTCTATATCTTGAAGAGAATCTAGTTCTTTTTGAATAAATTTCTCTTCATATGCTCTTAATAGTTTAATAATGGGTTTTATCGGGATTCTATCTTTATAAAAAATTACTTCCCCCTCGAAATCTTCCTTGGAACACTTGAGGTTTTTATTAAGGGCAACTAAAACTGGTTTTTCTATATTCTTAAACTTTTCAATCTTTTTTTTGATGTAGGAATCGGTCCAAAAACCCACTACTTCCAAATAAATTTTTATGTTATATCTATAAAACCCAAAATCAGGGATAATTACAAAATTCCCTGCTTTGATAAATGTTGGTTCTCTTTTGATCTCCCATTTAGGTAAAAAATTCTTGAAGTCAATAAAAAATTGTTTTTCGATTTCGCTGTCAAATTGAGGTTTATTAATTTCCTTACTAGGAAAGGGAATTTTGGAGTTGCTAGATAGTTCAAAAGAATAGATTTTAGTATTGTTTCCATAAGAGTAATCCACCTTAGCTTCAAGTGACCAATTAACTGTATTAATAATGAAGGGAATAAGTTTAGCTAACTGTGTTCCGTATTTCCTTGTCTTCTTGAAAATTGAATTTGGGCCAGTAATTTTAATAATATCACCATTAATCTCATACATTAGTCCAAAGTAATTAATCATTCTGAATATCTGCTGATAATCTCCCTTAATAGTTATTGATAAATCTAGGGCATTAAAAATCAAGGTTTGAGTTTGAGAAAGATTATAGGTTTTTATCAATTCGATCGCAGAGAGGTTCGGGAGGGTTGTTAAGATTTGTTCTCTCGGGAGGTCGGCAAACATAGCATTTTCAATCTCATCTATACTTGTTTCAAAATTTACTGCCGCGTCCCTTAAGGCTTTCATCCTTTGATCTTCATTAAGGACAAATCCTTTTTCAAAAAGAAAAGTCCTTATCTTCTTGCTATTTAAGTCAGTACCTTGGATAAATTCACATTTACGAGTTATTATCTCGGCTAATCCCCTAATAACCTTATAATCCTTTCGACCTCTTTCAAGCCCCTTTATTTTTCCCTTTAATACTTTAGATGTTTGACCTACTGACTTTTCAAACAACCAAATTACTTTTTCAGCCAATTCTCGGTCATCCAAATTAAGATAGCTTGGTTGAATCCTCCCTTGTCTCCGTTTTACTACTAATAAATCTTTAGGGAGCATTTTATTTCTTCCTCCTTGAGGAGGTTTTAATCTCCATGGTATTGTCCGTAATCAGTTCATAAAGAATAGCCTTTTTTCCTTCAAGTGGTCTAAGGAGCCTTCCTAATCTCTGAATATATTCCCTTGAACTACCTGTCCCACTTAGAATGATTCCCACATTGGCTTCGGGAACATTAATTCCTTCATTCAATACATTCGAAGATACGATTGCTGAGTATATCCCATCTTTAAATTTTTGAAGAATCTCATCCCTTTCTTCTTTATGGGTTTTATGGGTAATACAAGGAATAAGGAATTTTT
>CAZZIC010000135.1:0-11737 GCA_964653985.1 uncultured archaeon
AAGAAATTAAAGATAAGACTTAAAATGAAGAAAGGAACAGATATATAAAGCAAAAATCTATTAAACTCTTTAGAACTTTCTATATAGGTTTCAATAGAATTTTGAGAATCATTAATTTCTTCAATTACCTCATATTTGTTCTCCGTATAGATAAGCAATTCCCCTATGTGATCTTTATCAGAAATATAAAGCTTATATTTTTTTGAGAAATTAAACGGGTTAGAATCATGCATGTTAGCTTGGAGATCTTCAGTTAATACAATAGGTTCTACGAGAAGGTTTACTTCCTTATTTCCCGAATGTAAAAACAAAGGACGTTTCGTAATCGTTTGTTTTAGCTCAAGATTGGAATAAAATTTGTCTTTGATAAGTTTGAAAAATACTCTTTTTTTAGAAATGTTTTTTCTTATTTTTTTTCTCAGCCTTGATGAAGGTTGACATTTTGAAGCGTTCGAGGAGCCTTTTGTTTTTTGGATAGGATGAATAACAATTGTAGAAGTATTCTCGTCTTTCTTAATTTCTCTAAGAGCAACAAAATACACCTCTTTAAAATGCTTTTTTAAGCCGAAGAGTCTGTAATCAAATTTCGAAAAAACATTCCTTATTACTGGTGAAAATTGAGTGCTTTTTTCAGAGATCTCATAGTAATTTCTTTTTGCCTTTTTCTCGGCTACTTTCTTCTTGTGGTTTTCTCGTATCTTATCTATTTTCTTCGAGACACTTTTTTCATTATCCTTAATTGCTAATTTCTGTTGTAGTTCTTTTAGAGAGGTCTTGGATTTTAAGGTATTTTCAGCCTTTAATAGAGGATCAATAAGGCTTTCCTTTCCTAATTTCTTTAAACCCTTTTTTTTTTCGGATTCTTCTATTTTCAGCTTTTCTGGTGGTTTGCTGATTTTTTGTTCTTCTCTCGCTTTATAGGGAATATCTTCAACAATAACTTGAGGAGTATCTTCTTTGGATTTTTTTTCGTTTTTTTTGGGTACCTTCCTCTTTGATTCTGAATCGAGTTCCGAACCTTTTTTAGGAGAAAATTTCTCCTCCTTTTGGAGAAGAGCTTTCGCATTAGAGATTATACTTTCTGCAGTAGTTGGACCAATTCCCTTTATCTCACAGAGTTTTTCTATTGGTATTTCTGCAAGATCACTAATGGTATTTAATCCATTTTCCTTGAGAGTTTCTTGTAGTTTAATGCCTATTCCGTTTATTTCAGTAAGATTCTTTACTTCCTTTTTCTCTGACTTGGGACCAGTCTTTTTGGATTTTTTGTTTTTACTTTCTTTCGGATCCGGAATGTTTGAGAGCATTTCCGAATACAGATCGATCCAATGTGTATTATTCAAGTCTTTCGCCTCTTTCAGCCCAGATTTTGCCAAGGATTGTGCCTGCTTGAAGTCCTTTGTGGTCATCGCTTTTTTTGCAGCTTCATAGAAATAATCGAGGTTCAATTGCCGCTCCATTTTGGTTTGTAATGTTTGCGTCATGATTATTCAATGACTTATGATTCCCCCTCTATTTAAAAGAAAAATATAAACACTTACTTTTCTAAATTGATATGTGGTATTTTTAAGAGTATGGAAGAAAAACTATATAACTAAACTCATTATATTTTCCCATGAAAATTCCAGACAAAAAAAAAATTACTCTAAAGAAGGGAGAAACACGAATACCAATATTTTAGGAAAGCAGGATGTCGGAATAGGAATATTTCCCGATGTTTGCTTGGGGGAGAATTATGTCTCGTATTTACATAGTTAACTCTTAAAAAATTACTTCCTTGAGAGAATTATTCTTTTTATCTTTAAATATAACGGGAAGGAGATTAGATCAAAAGAAAAGGAAAAACAATTATGATAAATCTAAAAAATAATATAACAGTCGGAACGATAAAAGAAAAACTCAGAAATGCTCATATCTGCCCTTTATGTAATCAAAAAATAAACTTAGGAATAGAACGGGAGACTTTAAAAGAGCTTAACGAGCAAGAAAGGTTCCCGTATCCCCATATTCACATCCACGGAGATCCTCTCCATGCTATGCTCTGTTATGTGGATAAAGACCTTCGGGTAAGGGGAACCTCCGTAATCAAGAGCATCGAAATTTCCCGAGACTCTGCTTCCTTTAACGAGTTTTTCAAGAAATGGTCAAATCCGTATTAATTTAAATACTCCGAGAGAATAAGAAATGGTAGAAATAGAAAAGACTCTTTCAGAGCAAATAGAATCGGAAGAGGATAAGGAAATTTTCAAGTTGATACCTGACAAAAGGATCTTACGAATTCTTTTTGAACAGAAGATCTTCTCATTACGCAAAATACAGAAAAATGCTATTGAAAAAGGATTATTTTTCAGAAGATCTTTTCTCATCTCGGCGCCTTCGGGAAGCGGAAAAACATTGATTGGGGAGTTATGTGCCGCCAACAATATCTTTCAAGGATTTGGAAAGTCAATCTACTTAGTCCCGTTCAAAGCTTTAGCCACCGAGAAATTCTATTACTTCAAAAAGTACTACGAGAGATTCGAAATTAAAGTAGAGCTGTCCATAGGAGATTACGACGTCGATGATTCCAAATTAGCCCAAGCAGATATTATCATCACCACGTATGAAAAAATGGATTCGATTTTCCGAAATTTCTATGATAAATCTTGGATTCATGAAATCTCTACCATCATTATAGACGAAATTCACTCCATAGAGGATGAATCTCGAGGTCCCAGGTTAGAATCACTTATCGTAAGACTCAATGAATCGCTTCATAACCCGCAGATCATCGGGCTCTCGGCAACCATCGCCAATCCCGAAACTTTTAACAAGTGGCTCTCCTCCTTGGGAAATAAAACGATCCTTATCAAATCCGATTATAGACCCGTTCCCCTCCATTATCACATCGAGATCTCACAAGATAAGGATTATTTTATCAAAAAAATCCTTAAAAACACTTTAAATAAAGAAGGGCAGGTACTCATTTTCCTGAATACCAGAAAGTCCACTCAAAGAACGGCAAATCGGCTACGAAAAATCGTTCAACCCTTTCTGAATTCTAAGGAAAAGAACATCTGTAAAGGATTAAAAACCCAATTACAAAATACAAAGGGAGGAAATAAAGAACTCTCACGATTAATAGAATTCGGAATTGCCTTTCATCATGCTGGATTACTTCCAAAAGAGAGAAAAATAGTAGAGGAAACATTCAGAGAAAAAACTATCAAGTTAATTTGCTGTACTACTACATTGAGTGCAGGAGTGAATGTTCCCGCAAGAGTCGTCATTCTAAAAGATTTCAGAAGGTATATCACTTCGGGGTATAACATCAAGAATTTCTCCGGCTTTTATGAATCGGGAGATGGGTTTTCTTTCTTTAAACCCTTTTCGGGAAACGAGGTCTTTCAGATGTTAGGAAGGGCAGGACGACCTGGATTGGATAATATCGGACATGGCATTATTCTTACCAACGAGATGGAAGAAAGACTGTGGGTTGAGGATCATTATTTCGATGGGAAAGATAAAAACAAGGAATTAATACCCAAATATAACGATCTTACGTCCCAACTTAATAATCTTAACATCCTCAAGGAACAGGTGTTATTACGAATCTATGAAGAAAAAAGAATAACCCTTGAAGAGTTAAAGTCTTTCTTTCAAAAAACATACTTTTGGTTTCTTATACGCCAAAAGAATAAGGCAAAAGACATTCCCATAGAACAGCTCTTGATGATTGACGAAATTCGCCCCAAAAATCTGCTAAAACTCCATTCAGATCCTAAAAAGCTTACCAAACTTAAAGAATCGTTCCATGAGATTTCCCTTAAGCATATCAATAAAAACCGGATTGTAGGGTTTGTGAAAACGCATTTCGGGGTCTATACGTGCGAATTTGATATAACCACGGGTATCCAATGTTCATGCGGGTTTGATAACGGCATTTCGGACAATTTCGCAGAGCAAAAGTTTGCCTTCGAGTTTTGCGATCATATCACCTTGTTTTTAATGTATTTAATTTCACATCCTGAGAAAAAAATCCAGATGTATATGAACGACATCATCCCCAGGTCCTTAAAAAATCAATATATCTTAGACTATCTGTTTGAGAAGGGTCTAATCTATAAAAAGAAAGATAGGATACATTGTTCTCAATTCGGAAAACTCATTATTCGCTTATATTTATACCCGACGTCTGGAGTTCTTATTCGGGAAAAATTGGAAGAAGTAGAAATTCAGAATTACCAAGATCTCATCAAACAAGGGTATGAGATTTTAAAAGCAGAAAACAAGGTCAGAGGGGAGAGGATGTTGGAGCCGATCTTAGAATGGATAGATGAGGAACCGATCGATGAAATCTTGGACCGCTACAAGATCATGGCGGGAGATCTCTATTCACTGAGAGATAACTTGGAAAGGATCATAACGTTCATCGGGATCATTTCTCAGTATCTCATCTCAGATTCAAAAGAATATAAGAACGATCTCATAAAGATAATAGAGATGGCAGAAACGCTAAGGTTATGTATTCATAACGGAGTTCGGGAAGATCTCTTAGATTTGGTTCTAAGACTTCAGAATGTAGGTAGAGTCAGAGCACGAAACCTCTATAATAAGGGATATACCACGGCTACCAAAGTCAAAAAAGAAAATCCCCAAATTCTTCATAGAAAAACGGGTCTTGGTTTGAATTTATGTAAAAAACTAACCCAAACCGAAGAAAAATACGATACTTCATTTTTTAAGTCCTCATCAGAGGGGAAATAACCCTTTTTCTTTAAATAATTCTATAAGGACTATATCTTAATACTTTATTTATTAAGACACAGCTATGACAAGTCAGGCTAAGGATTTGGATCACTTGCTAACATTACCCTATATTCAACTTGAGTCGAAATCAATAGAAGATCCCACGCTTGATAAAAAGCATTACCTTGAACTTCTAAAGAAAATCAGAAAGACACTTGATGAGACTCCAAATCTTTCAAACGATGAATGTCTGGATCTCTGTAAAAAAGAGCGCTTTTTAATGAATATGTATCTTAAAAAGGTAATGGAGGATAAAAACATTCTAAAAAAATAAAAAGTCAAATAAAAGATAAAGAATTAAGTCTGGATTCATTTATAATTGAATTTATATTTTCCCTTATCTAAAGAAATTAGAATTCTCTTTTTTATCAAGATTCTCAGATATTTTTCCCTTTCTGATTTAGTGAGACCAGATTCCTCTGCTACCAGTTCAATTACGTATCTTGGGAAATCGGTAAACCGCTTAGTCTTTTTGATAAGCAATCGTTTAAATTCTTCATATTGATCAAGCCCCTCATTTTCTTCCTTATAATTTGAAAAAGATGACTCTCTTGCTTTCTTAAACGATTGGGAAGTAAGAAGATCGGGCTTTCCGCCAAGTTCATCAATCGCTAATTCATTTTGCCTTTTTTTAACCATCTCAACAGCTGCGGATATTCCATTCACAATCTCCCCCGAATTCTTAAGTTTCCTAACTTGATGAGTCCTACCGCACCGAAGGCATTTTTTTCCTTTCTGAATAAGTTTCACGTATGAGTATTGACCGCATTTAGTACACGCAAAAACAAGGTAAGGTTTCCCATCTTTCTTAAACGCTCTTCCTTCTAAGTTTTCCATATCTTCTAACTTAATCGAATCGGTTTTCTTGACCATAAATAATCCCTCCTTCAATTATTAACTTTTGACAAAATATTTTCCATAATGAAATTCAATTCTTCCGGGATATCAATCGGAATTATTTTTAACTTATTCTTTTGAGCAAATTCTTGTAATTCCCGCTTCATTAACCGCTTTTCCCCCTCAATTTTTTCCTTAAAGTCAATAAAATCACAAATAAAAATCAATAACTCGAATTTTTGCTCGATCTGTTCTTGGAAGTTGAGTAAATCCTTGATATCCAATCCCGAAATATGAAAAATTTGGATTAGCATTTGGTTGTCATTAATTACGATATGAAACTCCCAATCCTTAGAAGCAAATTCTAAACCTTTCTCTTGTAATCTTTTCCGAATTCCATATTTCATAGGAAGAGAGTTTCCTATAATGATTCCTTGAGAAATTTTGTTATTAGTATTTTCAACATTATCATTTTTTTCAGGTGTAGATTTTCGATCTTGTATGTTTGATTTGACAAAACATTCCAATCTTGCTTGAGATTTGTGGCCTCTTTTTTTCCTGCTCTTTTTATCCGTAGGATATTGTTGGGACGTTGTAGTGTAAGGCGTTTTTTTCAGCTTTTTTTGTTTAGGTTTTCTCTTAAGATTTTTATTCATCTTTCGGAGCTTATTTTCCGCAATCCTCAGATATATTTCATCGTTTGTGCCCTTACAATAGAGCATAACCACTTTTCCTTCACGATGTCGAGCCGTCCTCCCCTTTCTTTGAATCAACCGAATTTCCGAAGTCACAATATCATAAAAGATTACAAGATCGCATTCTGAAATATCCAAACCCTCCTCTCCAACATTGGTACTTACTAAAACATTATACGCTCCTTCTTTGAACCTCTCAAGGATCTCAATCTGTTGTTTTTGAGATAAGCCCTTATCTTTCTTGGAAACATTAGATTGTCCGACAAACCGAACAGGATGAATTGGTCCTAATTTCTTAAGTTTGCCGACAAGGTTTCTTACGGAAGCCCGAAGTTTCACGAAAACCAGGATCCGAGCTTCAGAATTAAACCGCAATTCTTCTAAAATGGTTTCTCTTAGCAACTCATATTTAGGATGTTCGAGTAATTTCGGATCTTGGTCTTGGATCTTTTTCAGTTGAATGAATAACTTTTGAATCCGATAGTTATGACCCAATGATTTTACCGCTTTTGAACTGCTCTGCTTTTTTGCATCTTTCAATAGTTTTTCCAGATAGATTAAGAGGGTATCTAACCCTTGTTGCTCGATGAGAGAAATGATATGATACAATATCAGCGCTTGAGCATTAATAGAAATCGCGGTATAGACATCGGATTTGTCTCCCGGAGTTTGAAGTGATCCTGCTAATTCTCCTCTTAACCGAAGTAAATCTTTTCTGATAATTTTTTCGTGTAAGACAGTCGAATTAACTTTTAAAAATCCCAATTGAGCTAAGTATTGAAGTCTCTCTTCCAACAATTGAAATATATGTGTTCTCACATTCTTCATTAAAGGATTAAGAACAGTTCCTATTTTTTCGATCTCCATCCTCTGAATGTAATCTTTTACATCCTCATCTTTTCGGGTTCGAATATGAATATTTTCTCTCGGAATATAGAGATTTTCGCATAATTCATCGATTTTTTCCTTGGAATGCCCGGGAGAGGCAGTAAGTCCCAGAATGATCGCCCCCGGATTTTGCTCTACATACTCATCTGCTATTGTTGTATAGGCATAGTCTCCGAATGCGTGGTGTGCCTCATCGAAAATGATTAGGCATACATCCTCCAAACCATATTTCCCCGTAACGATATCGTTTCTTAAGGTTTGGGGAGTATAGAACAGAATTCGATTTTCTTTGAATAATTCTTTTCGCTTTTTTGGAGGGGTTTTCCCTGTTAAAATGACCATCTGATCTTCTGGAAAATCCAGAAATTTCTGAAATGTTTCAAAATGCTGGTTGATTAGAGGTCTTGTCGGAGCTAGAAAGATTATTTTACTCGTATGAGGATACATAGATAAGGATTTTATGGTAATAAGGAGGGCAATAATTGTTTTTCCAAGACCGGTAGGCAAGACAATTAGGGAATTTTTTAACGCAGTTTTTTCCGCCAATTGAATTTGGTATTCCCTTAACTCTATCTTATCACTTTTTAAAAATTCGCTTTTTAAAAGGTCATTAGTATCCTTCTTTTTAACATCATTTAGAGATTCATTAATTTCTGTCATTTTTTCCAATTAGAAAAGTATAATTCTCAATTTCAATATCTGTATATTCCACATTTAACCTGTTATATTCATTCACCTTAGAACCTAGTTGAATTGCGATCTCTGTTGGATAGATGAGGCTATGTCCATTTTTTCTAAATAAAACTGGAAAAGAATAATAAAGATTTGTGAGATCTTTAATAAGTTCGGTCTTTTTTTTCGAGATATCAAATCCCTTTCTGTTCCGGATTGTTTTAAAGATATGGATAATATCATTCAAAATTTCAATCTGTCGTTTTGAGATAGAGATATTTTTTCTCCCATTTGAAGGATTAATTGGTTGTACTGTGATATAAATAGCATTGTCTTTGATTTCTTTCATAAGTGTATGATTTTTAAAAAGCCCTTTAAACAAATCTTGAAATTGGAATAGAATATCAAGTAAGGCGCTTTTTGTTTTATCGGAAGCCTCAAGATAAGCTCCTAACTTACTAAAATTTAATCTCTTTTCATATTTTCCTTCGAAAGCTTTTAATGCCATTATTATCCTTTCTAAATCGTTCTTGTTAAACTTCATTCTGGTAAGATATTGATTTTGTTAATTCTTAGTATATTTTACTCTCGATAAATTTAAAGAAAAAAACGTGATTTTTTTATTCTTATTGGGAATTTTAGGGAAAAATTAGAGAAGAGGGAAAATCTTAGATGTAAATTCAAAATATACTGTAGTAAATAGAAATCTTTTAAGATTAATTTTAGGCAAATCTACAATATGGTTTGTATTAAAGAGTATTTATTAAGATAGAAAAAGAAAATTGGAGATATAAAGTTGATATCTCTCCTCTATATTATTAGGTTTACTTAATTTTAAACCCATTGAATAGGAAGATTATGAGGATTATAATGTATTTAGGGGGGTCCTTTTGTATTTTTTAGCTTAATATAATCTAATTCAGGGATAACTATTAAATCTGATATAAAGCATCCTTCGGCTTTTTTCTCTGAGAAGGAGGGGCTTTTGATAAAATTTTGAATCAAAATAAGGTTTTCAAAATGATCCTTAACCGCGATTATATAATGGTTTCTGTAATCTGAATTATATCTTTTTGTAAGTTCTTTTATCTTAACCAAAACAAAAACTGGATACTTCTTTTTAGATTGCTTTTTATGATCTATTGTCTTATCCTCGGATTTGTCTTTCTTTTTATCTTCCTCTAGACCTTCTTCTTCCTTTTCCACATTATGCGTTGTTATCCCTAATTTTTCCATAATTTTTTTTAACAAATCGGCAGATTTAACTAAACTTTTAAATCCAGGGATCCTAAGAGCATTAAATATTTTTCGCTCTACTTGACTATGTATTGTAGACATCCGTATATTTAATTTCTTACATATTGCATTAACGGATATCATATCACGATAATTACAAAGAACACTTATGGCCGAAACTAATCCTGTTATGACATCTTCTTTTGTACATTTTATTGAGTCCCAAAAGTTATACAAGATTTTTTTAGATAAAAAGTAAAATTCCATTCCTAAATCAAAAACTTCAGATATCTCCATCACTTTCTGAAGAATATAGGCTTTTTTCTTTTCTTCATCGTACTTTGGAAAGAATTTCTGAATGGTAAATAGGAAAGAATTAAAATCTTTTTTACTCACTTTCGAAATTTCTAAAAGGTGATCTTTGTTTAAACAAATTTTTTGGAATTTCATGTGTACATATATGACAACCGGAATAAGTTTGTCCGGATTTCTAAATTTGGTTCCTGGAGATAGGGAATTTCGAACTGCTTTAGCTTTTTTTACCAGTATGTTTTTTTGCGATATAGGTAAGTTTAATACATTGAGTATTCTTGCTATTTCAATTTGAATTCTATAATTTGCTGTTTGAGCGGAATCTTTTACCGAATGGATCCGATTTAATCTCTGAAGCTGGATAGAATGACGATTTTTCATCCTCTCTCTTCTAAATCCAATTTTCGTAGCTCCCAAGATTGAGTTTTGTATTTTTTCCTCTTTATAGGGTTTATGATATTCAAGTTTTTGAATTCTCAAAACTAACCCGCAACTTTTACACACATATTCTCCACTATCATTGTCTATATTAAAGGAACCACACTCATCACATTGTAAATCATAATTATTATTTTGAACATATTTTTTATGTAAGGTCATTTTTAAGATCCTATTTTGTTCATTAACTCTAATTAAATAAAGGTAGGAGTTGTGCTTTTAAATATTACGGTTTTGAGTGAAATATAGTCGTAGACTCTTTTTACACACAAAATAAAAAAAGTCAAATTTACTCTTAATATCAAAAAAGGCAGTCTGCAGATCACTATATGAAATTTAATATATTTTAAATCAATCTAAAGAGAAATTTCTTTGAATTAAGGGTTAGTTACAAGATTGATCTTATTTATAATTAAAAATCTCCGATATCTTAACTAAGAAATTAATGATAAAAATATTAAATTAATAGACTTACTAATTATTAAGAGATGAAATTTGATCTTACCAATTTTTTTCTTTAATTATCTTGGTTAAAAATTATTATCAGAAGAATTGACCTTTTATCAAAAATGAAAAAATAAAATATTAGAATAAAAATGAGCGCGAAAATAATCTGTTTTTTTGTGATGGTTATTGCTTTCTTCTCGTTTTATCAGCAGAGCCCAATATTTACTTTAGGAATCATCTTTGTCGTAATAATCGGTTATATCTTTTATAAAAAAAGAAAAAATAACCATAAATCGATTCGAACTCCCTATACTGCACAAGGAGTTCGCAGCGGTAAATATGAGAAAATCTTATCATTGCTAATGGTTAACCAATTAATGAATACTAAGAGTTTTTCAGAAGATTCTAATCCTTCTTCATCAGCACCTTCGCCTACATCAAAAGATTTCCAATATGAGATAGATGAATCTAGAGGGTTAAATGTCAAGGAGATGATATTGGATCTCCTTCAAGAGGAATGAAATGAAGAGGAGGGAAAAAGAATGATCTTAACAGAAATTATCGGAGAGCTTAGAAAGTCAATCTTGTCGATTTCGGGTGAATCGGGGACGGGCAAAACGACTCTGGCACAGCAAATAATCGGTCATTTATTACTAAAGGGATCTGAAGAGAAATCGTGCGTTTGGATAGAAGCAAGTGAACAATTTTCTCAGAAACGTTTCCGTTCCCTATTTCCCGAAAGGGCAGCATCTTTAATGAAACGAATCTTTCTTACCCCTCCAAACGCAGCCTTTCAAAGCTATGAACAGCAAGTATCTTTTTTTAAGCGAATCTCCAACGGAGAGACCATTCTCCCTCCGTATGTTTCCTGTATGGTAATCGATAACATCTCCCACCATCTTCGCTATGAAGTTCTCAAAAATAGACAAATAGAATCAACCTCCTTAATTTTAAACAATTTTTTTGAAGATTCCCTCCTTCCCTTAATTTTTTTCTGTAAGACAAATTCAATTCTATTACTTTTATTACATGAAGTTTCCTATAACCCTGAAAACGGGAGGACTGAAAAGTTTTACAACCGATTATATCGTAGGTTAGATTTTTCCGACATCATCTTGGAAAAAGATTCCTTTTCTCCCAATCGTAAATTAATCATAAAGGTAGGCGAGAGGGAGAAAGTAACTTCTTATAATATCACACCTCATGGGATTACAATAAAATAAACAAATACCATTTATCAAATACAAGCTCAAAACCTTAATTCTCCAATTTTTTTCTTTATATACTTTCTCAATACTACTTCTGTAAGCTAATTATATCTAAAAAAAATAATAAAACAAACAAAACAAAAAGGAAACCGAAAAATATTATGTCAGATTTAGACCAAGTAAAAGGAATCAACTCACGCCAGATTAAATTACTCA
>CAZZIC010000136.1:0-11637 GCA_964653985.1 uncultured archaeon
CCAAAAAAACAAATGATAAACGAACACAATCGGAGATTGCAGATATTGGCGGTATTACTGAGGTAACTTTAAGATCACGGAATAAAGAGTTGAACCGGTTCTTTCAAGAGAGGAAACCGGCTCTTTCAAGAGAGAATTAAAACAGATAATATTTATTATAAAACTATGAATAACCGATATATTGATACTAAAATGAAAAAATTATATTTTCAACTCTAAACTTAAAGGTAATTTCATTATGGGAAAGAAGAAGACTGAAGAGATGTTTCCATCTTATGGACAAATATTGACTTTATTTGTATTAGCAGGTTTCTTCCTTGGTATTGCATTTAATGTAATTGTCACTGCGAATTTGGCAGTAGTTTTTATTAATTCTATATCATTTACAATTGGATTTTTCTTTCTAGGATCTGCTTTAATCCAATTAAAAAGGATTGAAAAATTAGAGGAAACTTGAAATTTAAATTAACTCTATGAAGTTAGAAAATAATAGATATTTTTTATTATATTCATTTTTTACCTCTTTTTTTATCTTAGGAGTCCAATCTTTACTATATATTTTTAGTGGGATTGAATTCCTTCAAATAAATCACATAACGTATTACATTTCATATATCCATGCATAAGAAAGAAATCCTCCAACAAATCGATAAAAATTGGAGTTTTATTTAATTATCTTTATTTTTAGACCTTTTATATAAGGAGAGTTTACTTAAAATAACAACACTTTATAAAAATAATAAATTCCTTACCATATTATAGAATTCTTAAATTTGTTAAAACAAATTCGTCAAATTATAGCTATAATTAAAGGATTTTAACTATGAAAAAATCAATTATAATTAAAAATGGTCTAGTGTACGACCCCTTAAATGATTTAGATGGCGTAAAAAAGGACATTCATATTGAAAACGGTGAAATCGTAGAAAAAACTAATAATGACGCCAAAATAGTTGATGCGGATGGAATGATTGTCATGCCCGGCGGTGTTGATATCCATACTCACATTGCAGGGGCTAAGGTGAATCATGGGAGAGCTTTCAGACCAGAAGATCACATTATTGATCCTGTTCCAAAAACCAAAAATACTCGTTCTGGTGTAGGATATTCTGTACCCTCGACTTGGGTTACGGGTTATCGATATGCTAAATTAGGATATACCACAACATTTGAGCCAGCTATGCCTTTGCTTGAAGCACGGCATACCCATGAAGAGTTTTTAGAGACCCCAATTCTTGATAAAGCAGCCTTTCCACTTTTTGGAAATAACTGGTTTGTAATGGAATTTATCAAAGATAAAGATTGGGATAAACTTGCTGGATATGTCTCTTGGATAATGAAAGCTACGAAAGGATATGCTATAAAAATTGTTAATCCGGGAGGAGTAGAAAATTGGGCGTGGGGAAAAAATGTAGAAAGCCTAGATGATCAAGTATTACATTGGGGTGTAACTCCAAGAGAAATATTAGAAGCAATGGCAAAAGTTAATGAAAGACTTGAATTACCTCATACAATCCATATACATGCAAATAATTTAGGACATCCGGGAAATTACGAACATACATTAAAAACATTTGATACGCTTAAAAGTATCGAACCAAACAACCATGATTCGATTGTTCATCTAACTCATTGCCAATTTAATGCGTATGGAGGATCCAATTGGGGAAACTTCCAGTCTGCTGCTGCTGAAGTCGCAGATTACATTAATAGTAATAACCATGTTACAATCGATATGGGTCAAGTAGTCTTTGCCAAAGCCGCTACTACAACCATGACAGCGGATGGACCGTGGGAATTTGCTTTACATCATATTAGTGGAATGTCTCCTTGGGGAGTTAAGCCGGGTGTTAAATGGATTAATGGACAGGTAGAAGGAGAATCTGGTTCCGGAATAGTTCCATACTTCTTTGATAAAAACGTTGGAGTGAATGCTATCCAATGGGCAATTGGTTTAGAGCTAGCTTTGCTTGTAGACAGCCCTTGGAAGATTTATATGACCACCGACCATCCTAATGGTGGCCCATTCATCTATTATCCTAAGATAATTCGATGGTTGATGGATAAGAAATCCCGAGATGCTCAATTGGATGAATGTAATAAGAAAGCAGACAGTCAAACCCAACTTCGTGATATTGATAGGGAACTTTCATTAAATGAAATTTGTATTATGACTCGTGCTGGAACAGCAAAATGCTTAGGATTGAAAGATCGAGGACATCTTGGCGTTGGCGCAATTGGAGATGTATCAATTTATAACCTAGATCCCAAAAATATGGATGGCCATTCTATAGAAAAGGCGTTCTCAAATGCAGCTTATACTATAAAAGATGGGCAGATTGTCGTAAAAGACGGTGAGATTACCGCAACTCCTGATGGTACTACATTAGTGGCGGAAGGAAAAATAAAAGACAGTATCATACAAGCTACTATCGAAGAAATTAAACATCATTGGAGAGATCATTATAGTATAAATTATAACAATTATTCTATAGGAGATTATTACACTCCAAAGAGCAAAATCATTAATGGAGCATAAATTTTTATCTTTTTCTTTTTTATAATTCATTTTTATCCTCGTTTTTCTTATTAAATTTTAGTTTCCATTTCTGTAAGCAAATTATAGGGATCTTTAAATATCTATAATCCTTTATAATCATAGGGGTTTTTACTTTAACAAATAGGATACTTGATGCTTTTCTATAACCTTTTATAGAACTACAAGTATTTATAGGAACGAATTAAATTTTTTGAAAGTAATTTAAGAATACAGAATAAAAAATGGAAAGAAGGCTTCAGTTTGAACGATTAATTTCAACAGTTTCTTCACATTTTGTGGGTGTGTATGATTTAGATGAGTCTATAAATTCTTCCCTAAAGGAAATAGGAAAATTTAGCGGTGCGGACAGGTCATACCTATTTCTTTTCTCTAATGACGGGGAGTTCATGTCTAATACTCATGAATGGTGTAAAGAAGGAGTAGAGCCACAAATAAAAATCCTACAAGATATAGCTTCCGAAAGCTTGCCTTGGTGGACGGGTAAACTAAGAAACCATGAAATCGTCCACATTATAGATGTAAACAAGCTACCTCCGAAAGCAAAAGCAATAAAAGAATTACTCAAAGAACAAGAAATCAAATCATTGCTGGTTTTCCCCATATTTATAAATGATCAATTAATTGCGTTCATTGGATTTGATAATGTCACTGATATTGGGGAATGGAAAGATATTGACTTTGAGCTGCTTAATATGGTATCAGAAATCATCGGAAATGCGCTTCATAGGGAAAGAATTTTGAGAAGATTAGAAGAATCCCAAAAGAAGTTTAAGAAGTTAGCAGCGAATGCATCCGATGCGATAATAATTATAAATAAAAATAATAGAATTACCTTTTGGAATAAATGTGCCGAAGAGATGTTTCAACATTCCAAAGAAGAAGTGATAAATAAGCATTTAACTGATATTGTTATCCCTGATAAATATAGAGAAACTTATATACAAAAATTCACTGAACATAAAAATAAAGCAATTAAGCCTTGGACAGGGAAAACTAAACAGATAGTTGGAAAGAAAAGAGATGGAACCGAATTTCCCGTGGAAGTTTCTCACTCCGAGATAAATATTGAAGGGGGTTGGCATGGAGTCTCAATAATTAGAGACCTCTCAGAAAGGAAGGAGTTTGAAAAGCTTATGAGAATTAAAGATAAGGCATTAGAAACATCTCTTGATGCGATCGTATTTTCTGATTTAAAAGGAATAATCACCTATATTAATCAGTCTTTTCTTTCAATGTGGGGTTTTGATAATAAGGATGAAATTATTGGAAGGAATAGCAGAGACTTTTGGGTCTCTAAGGAAGACGCTAACCGAGTAATTACTTCTTTAGAAGAATTTGGTTATTGGAACGGAGAATTGGAGGCAAAAAGGAAAGATAAAACCATCTTTTATGTAGAAGTATCAGCAAGTATGGTATATGATTATAATTCTGAACCAATCTGTATGATGGGAATCTTTAGAGATATCACAGAGAAAAAAAGACGGGAAAAGATAATCGAAGATCAAAATAAAAAATTTCGGCTACTTTTTAAGGAATCACCCCATATGATTGCTATATTTAATACTGATCTTGAAATAATGGACCTTAATCCCGCGCTCTTAGAATTTATTGGTTCTAAGAGAGAAGATCTTGTAGGTAAAAAGTTTAGGGATATTAAACTAAAGGACTCAACCAATATTTCTCTATATAAGAAGAAGCTTAGAAAATTATTCAAGAAAGGAAAAGTAGAGATAGTAGAAGTACTAGTGCCAAATAAAGATGGAGAGAAAAGATGGCTTGAAATGAAGGGTTCATTAATTAATCTTAATGAAGAAAAATTCGTGCAAATAATTATGCAAGATATCACCGACAGAAAAAATCTCCAAACACATTTAAGAAAAATGAATGAGTTTAAAACATATATTCTCCGAAAGACTTGCCATGAATTAAAAACACCTCTCATTTCTATTAAAGGATTTACCGATTTGATTTTGCAATTACATAACAACGAGTTAAGTTCCTCCGTGATTAATTATGCGGCGGAAATTAAGAAGGGAAGTAATAGGTTAGAAAAACTTGTACAAGACATATTAAAAAGTTCCAAATTAGATTCTCATGAATTTGAATTGGATTTGGAAACGCATGACATAATACAAATCGTGAATTCAGCGGTTGAAGATATCAGAAATCTCGCTAATAAAAGAGATATTAGTTTATCAAATAATACTGATAACCAATTATTTGCTAAAGTCGATAAAGAAAGGATATATGCGGTCATCTTAAATTTATTGAGTAACGCAATTAAATACACTCCAAAAGGAGGAAAAGTAGTGATTTCTTCAAAGAAAGAAAAAGATAACATATTAATTTCGGTAAGAGATAATGGAATCGGATTTACAGAAAAGGAAAAAAAATCTGTTTTTAAGCAGTTTGGGAAAATAAAGAGATCCGAAATTGAAAGGCAATTAGAATCGGAGGGTAGTGGGCTAGGACTTTATATTGCCAAAAGGATCATCGATTTACATCACGGAAAGATTAATTTCACATCAGAAGGAAGAAACAAGGGAACAACCTTTACCTTCAGTTTGCCAATAGAAAAAGATTCATAGAATCTGGTCCGGTCCGAGAAAGGTATCTAAAAAGGAGAGATGGTTCGCCTTATCAATAACATAAATATTGGTTTTATAGGGATCTTCAAAGCTAAAGAAATATCCGTTTCCCACCATTTATTAATATCTATAGGTGGGGTTAGCAATTAAAAACTCAGCATTTTAAGGTATAAATAAAATGTAAGGAGGGATTGTTTTTTAATTTCCTTTTGCTAAATTGCTTTTAAATTATAAAAAAGAAAAATAGAAAGCCCGTAAGGGGTTCATTAAAAAAGATGTTAATATCGAAATTTGTGGTTATCCACTTCTATATTAGTAGTGAGATTATCATCACTTCTTTCTTTTCGGACTTCTATTAAATTCAATACATTATATCCCTGCTTTTTAAGAAAGTTGATGCTTGCATCATTATTTGGATGAACCCAATTATATAATGTTTCATTATCGTACTTATGAGCTATTTCTTCCGATCTTTTAAAAAGAGATGTTGCTACTCCCTTCCTTCTCTCCGCATGAACAACAAATAAAGCCTCATTCCATACAACATCATCTTGAATTCTACAGACACTATACCCAATTATTGAGTCATTTTTTCCCTCAGCTATAAGAATTGGGAACTCTTGCTCTAAATAATATTCCAATTCCTCATTAGCTTGTTTTAAATCGAATTTGCTTTCTAAACTTTTTAATCTGGCTAAGGCTATCCTAAATTCTGCTATTAATCTTAATAACTGATACTTATCTTGCTTTTGGTATTCTCGAATTTCCATCGTTAAGGTATAAAAAGAGCGAGTTAATTTAAGATTTTAACTTACGAACCATATCATTAAGATTTTTCTTTTCATTATTAATTTGTTGATTAATCTCAGGGAGAGAAGAGAGTATATTAATCGCTTCCTTATAGAATGAAAGTGCTTTTTGAACTTCTTTTTTCTCCTCTAATAAAGTCCCATAAGTTTTTAGATTAGTATAATGAGAATATTTTTCGCTTTGAGTAAATTTTGAAAAATCAACATTCAACGACTTAAATTTTTGGAGATATTCGATTGTGTTCTTAATCACGGATATATCATCATATACCTCATCATGACCTGAAAGGATCTTAACAGGTTCATATTCCATATATTTTTTTAAGGTCTTTATGTATGCGTCTACATCTAAAATACGTACATATGGAAATGGATCCTCAAGATTATCCCCAACAAATAGAATTTCATTTTCGTAATCGAAACACGATGCAGAATCCTCTGTATGACCAGGACTATAAAAAAATATGAGGTTATCATCATAAAATTTCACTTCTTTTTTAAAGGTCATATTTGGTAAAACCAATTCTACATCCCCTTTTTGATGTTGTTTATATTGTTCTAGAAATTCATCCCCCTTTTCTAGTAAAATATTTCGGCATTTAGAATGGCTTAATATTATTGGATTCTTAAAGAAACAGTTGCCCCATACATGATCATAATCGAAATGCGAATTAAAGACCACAATTTCCTTTTTTGAAACCCCTAGTTCCTCAAGCTCTTTAAAAACCAATTTCATTGATTCAGGACCTAAAAATGTGTCTAAGATATAGAGGTGTTTTGGTTTATCTATAACATAAACATTCGTCTTATATGGGTCTTTAAAACTAAAAAAATATCCTGAGCCTACTTTTTTAACATTCATATTTAGTTCATAAGTCGTTTAAATTAATTTGTTTTGTGAAGATTTTTTCCTTGATGATAAAAAATTGTTTTATTTCTTCAAGATTCCACAGGGCCTTCTTTTCCACTAATTGAGTCAATTTCCAATTTTAAGATGGTGACGTTTTCATAAGTCTTCTCGGATTTTAGCATCTTCTTCTTCATTTTTGAAGGTTTTTCTTCCAAATGGTCTATTAAGGATTCTAAAGCATGTTTTTTTTCGTTTAAGTCTTTAATCAAAAATATTTTTCCCCAGAATACCACAGATTCATAGGAATGATCACATTCTCCAAACAAGTATCCCTTATCATGAACTATAGTTCCACAAACTGAGGAGTTTGCTTTAATAAAATCTAATTTCAAGCCCTTTTTTGCGCAATGAAAGTATAAACAAAAATGAGCCCTATCAAATCCATAATTCATTGATACGATATAAGGCTCGTTTTCTCTACAGAGAGAAAGTGTAGCAAATTTGCCTTCCAATAAAAGATTGGTTAAATGATCTTCATCAGTAATTTCTTTTTCTTCTCTACACATATGATATTTTGACAACCGCAAGACTCAATTCACTTTCATGATTTAAATTAGTAATAATTACTCTATTTTTAAAGTAGTAATAAAGGTTTTCAATTCTCTTTAAAAATACAAACCCCATAAAATACTATTTTTTATGATTTTCCTATTAAATGAATTCCTAGTCCATTCTTTTATATAAGGAGTATAAAATATAAACAATTATAATGACAATTACTATATACGAGAAATCAATGAGTAAATAAGCCAATATAATGAATATCCCCGTAAAAAAAGTGATTAAAAATGAAATTGTAAATAGAATAATTATGAGGACAGAAATAAACATTAATTGAATGTAGCAAATAGAATCATATCCCGATAGATCCCGGTCATCTCGTTTCCAAAGATAAATCCAAAAAAATATTGAACCGATTACTAAAATAAAACTAATCGTTCCAATAATAAATCCTATGATCATGTTTTTTAGTTTTCTTATCTCTAATAAGATCCTTTCTCCTTTAATTAAATAAATCTTTCTTTCATTATCTTAAAATTTATTTAGGATATTAAGGTTATTATGATTAAAACTATTAAAATCAAATTTGTGTTTTATGGATTTAAGGAAAAATAGTACAAAAAACAACAAGGAAAAACTTTGCATTTGGGATCAAGAATCAGCTTGTGAAATATGTGAATTGAAGGACAAATTGCATTGTCAAACACAGAAAAAATATTCTCTCTATTTCGCTGTTAGTTTCTTTTCTGGAATCCTTCCCGCATTATTAGGAATTATTTTTTCTAATATGAATACCATTTTAAAAATCCTAATTTTGTCGGGATGGGTTGGTTATAGTATTTTCTTTTTTTTAATATGGGAAAGTAAAATTCTATGTTCACACTGCCCTTTCTATGCTGATGAGGATCAAAAAACTCTCCACTGTTATGCTAATATGGGTATAATAAAAACCGCTAAATATTGTCCTGAACCTATGGATACTTCTGAAAAGATCCAATTTATTATTGCAGTATCGATATTAATCATATTTGCTTATCCATTCTTACTTCTTTCAAATCAAATTATATTCTTTATTCTAAGTGTTATTGGAATGGTTGTGTGGATTTTAATCTTGCAAACGCAAATATGTGTAAGATGCATAAATTTCTCTTGTCCACTAAATAGGGTCCCGAAAGAATACATCGATAAATTTTTAGAAAGGAATCCTGCAATAAAACAGGTATGGGAAAGCAAGGATAATTAAAAATAACTTATAAAAATAATATTATAAATACATAGGGAAAAGAGAGAAAAAAATTAAGAAAAAGGGAATAAGAATCTATTTACGGCGATATAAACCAATCATTTCAGCAGATTCGATTGCATGTGATTTAACTTGCTTTCTAAAATTTGCTTTCGTGATCCCTTCTAATTTATCGGTATCTAAAGCATAAACCTTGAAAAAGTAGCGATGTTTTCCAGATGGAGGGCAAGGCCCACCGTAACTTTCCTTACCAAAATCATTTTCGATCTGATCTCCTGGGGGGGTCTCGTCTTGAGCAAGTTCTGTTTTATCTTTTGGAATATTACATACGAACCAATGAATCCAGTCACCCGCTGGTGCATCAGGGTCGTGTACTTCTAACGCAAAACTCTTTGTATTTTCTGGTATGTTTTCCCATTTTAGGTGAGGTGATACATCATCACCATCGCAAGTGAACTTACTGTCCATCATTTCATTATGGTCGAAATCCTTGCTCGATAACTTCATAATTATTTTTTAAAAGATTGAAATATTTAATTTTTATGTAAATATTTTATAGATTTATAGATTACAATGACATACTTACCTTTCAATTACCCTAGTGATTTTTAATATCTATTAGAAAACCAATAATTTAGAAAGAAATAGAAAGGAGGCATCATCATTATTTCTCAGATTTTGTAATAGCCTCCCATAAACCTGAAAGATATGATACTCCTAAAGCACGATCATAGAGGCCATATCCCGGTTTTCCCTCTTCATTCCAAATCATTCGACCATGATCTGGTCTAATTGACCCTTTAAAACCGATATCATAGTAAGCTTTCATAATTTGATAAAGATCCAAAGATCCCTCAGAACTAAGATGAGCTGTTTCCTCAAATGATCTTTTTCCTATAATTTTAATATTTCTTACATGTCCGAAATGAATTCTATCACCAAATTTCCGGATAATGTTTGGTACATTATTTTCTGGGTTAGCGCCAAGCGAACCAGAACAAATGGCTAATCCATTATTCGGACTATCAACTAAATTAATTAATCTTTCAATAGATTTTTCATCAGTTATTATACGGGGTAAATTAAAGATCTCCCAAGGGGGATCATCGGGATGGATGGCGAGATTTATATTATTTTTTTCTGCAACAGGAATTATTTTCTCGAGAAAATAATTAAGATTTTCCCATAAATCCTCCTTTGAGATGTTTTTATATCGTTTTAAAAGATTTTTTAATTCTTTGTGAGTATAGCTCGTATCCCATCCGGGTAAATCGAGATCCTCCTTCGAAAGATCGATATGTTCAAGTTTTTTTTCCTCATATTTGAGACCTTTAGATCCATCCTTCAAAAGATGGTTTAAATCTGTCCGTGTCCAATCAAAAACAGGCATAAAATTGTAAGTTACCGTGCTTATTCTTGCTTTCCCAATATTTTTGAGTGTCTCCATATAATTAGAAATATATTTTTCTCTTGTGGTTAATCCAAGTTTTATATCCTCATGAACAGGGACACTTTCTATTACTTCGAATTTCAACCCATACCGTTCGATAAAATCCTTTAATTCCATTATACTGCTTAAAGGCCATACATCGCCTACTGGAACATCATAAATAGCAGAAACAATCCCATATAATCCAGGAATTTGGTTAATATAACCTAAACTGATTGGATCCTCTTTCCCAAACCATCTAAAACACATTTTCACAATTAATCACCTTAAAAAAAACAGAATAATTAGTCATTAAACTCCTGAATAAGCAGAAAATCCTCCATCAACTGGTACCACAATACCTGTGATAAATCCACTCAGATTATCATCAACCAGCCAGAGTAATGTTCCAATTAAATCTTCAGGTAATCCAAATCGCTCCATAGGAGTTTGGGATAGAATCTTTTTAGCACGATCTGTGTAGGATCCATCATCATTTAATAATAATGAGCGATTTTGATCAGTCAGAAAGAACCCAGGTGCGATAGCATTAACTCTAATTTGAACTTTAGAAAAATGGACTGCCAACCACTGAGTAAAATTACTCACAGCCGCTTTAGCAGCACTATAAGCGGGAATTTTAGTTAGTGGGATGAACGAATTCATCGAAGAGATATTAATAATTGTTCCGTTTGATTTTTTAATCAAATCTTTTCCAAAAGTTTGAGATGTTAAAAAGGTTCCTAAAAAATTGAGATTGAAGACAAATTTTACACCATCTTCTGTTAGGTCAAAGAAAGTTTGGATATCCTCTCCAGAATTTAAATCCTCTTCAAATAAATACTCTTTCGAAGTCGTCCCTTTTGGATGATTTCCTCCCGCTGCGTTTATTAAAATGTCGCATGCACCAAATTGCTTATTGATTCTCTCTCTAGCTGCCTTGAGCGCTTGTACATCTAAGACATCTGTTTCTATTGCTAGAGATTCTCCTCCCTCTCCAATTATTTCTTGTGCTACTTCTTCTGCTTTATCACCGTCAATATCTAAAATTATCGTCTTTGCACCGCATTGTGCTAAGGTTTTTGCAAATTCTCCACCTAAAACACCTCCTCCACCTGTAATGACGGCAATTTTATTACTTAAATCAATATTAAATAGCAATTCCATCAAGATGCTCAATAATCTGAAATAATTTATTATTTATCAAAATATAGGTGTATTAAGTTATTCTCAAAGGAATGAATTTTAATTTTGACATTTAAAAATATAAGGAATTAATCTTTTACAAACCAGCAGCTAACATTATAATCATAAAAAAATGAATCCAGTTTTCCTAAAAAATAGATAATTATAATTATTCGTATTTCAAAAGGGAAGTGTAAACTTGTTTATGGAGATATTCGGAAAGCTCGATGATAGCCCTTTCACTTACCAAAGATTTAAATTATTAAGATTTGATAGATCTATAACAAACTTTTATAGAAGGAGGAGTTTATCCATTTTACATCAAAGTTTAATCACTTATGAAGTCATTTTTTTTTACATAAGAGTAAAAACTTTTATAAAACAAGTCTTATCATAAATATAAAATACCAAA